>CALSBD010000118.1:0-8040 GCA_943373055.1 Rhizobium sp. Q54 | reverse complement strand
GACGAGGTGCGCATCATGACGGTGCACGGCGCCAAGGGCCTCGAAGCACCGATCGTTTTCCTGATCGACCAGGGAGGCGGGCCGATCTCAAGCCAACAAGTGCCCCCGCTCGTCTTCGCCCCCGCTGATGCCGGACCCGCCGTGCCGCTGTATTCCAAGGGAGCGGCCAGCGGCGCCCCGCGTGTCGCCGCGGCGATGACCGAGGTGAAGGATCAAGCCGGCGACGAGCATTTGCGCCTTCTGTATGTCGCCATGACCCGCGCGGCGGATCGGCTTTATGTGGTGGGCGTGTGCGGCGCCAATGGGCCGCATGAAGCCTGCTGGCACCAGACCATCAGCAACGCTCTTCTCGCCGACGCCACGAAGCTGACCGTTATCCCTGACCCGCTAGGAGATCGTCAGCGCTGGCGCGACACGACCTATGCGCCGGTCGCTTCAAAAGAGATCGCGCGCGCGGCCGTGCCTGATGTGCCGGCCCCGGCCTGGCTGTTTGAGCGCGTCAAGCCGGTCGCCGCCCCGGTGGCGCTCGCCCCCTCGGCAGCCGCGCGACTGGGGGCCTCGGAGGCGGATGCCGAGATGCTGCTCAACGCGCTGGATGCGGCCTCCGCGCCCGAGGCGCTGGCGGCCCGGCGCGGGCGCGTGCTCCATAAGCTGTTGGAATTGCTGCCCCGGCTGGCGCCCGCCGATCGGCCCGCCGCCGCTGCGGCGCTCATTGCCCGCGGCCTCGGCGACGCGCCCGAAGCCGATCAGCAGGCGCTGGCCGCCGAGACGCTGGCGTTGTTCGACGATGCCCGGTTCGCCGCTGTGTTCGCGGCAGCCGGTCGCTCGGAGGTGTCGGTTGTCGGCCGCATCGACCGCCCGCGCGGCCCGCCGCTTGTTGTCTCCGGCCGCATCGACCGGTTGGCGGTGACGCCGCACTCGGTCCTGATTGTCGACTACAAGACAAACCGCGTGGCCCCACGCGACCTCGCCGAGGTGTCGGCGGACTATGTCGCGCAGCTCGCTGTCTACCGGCACATCCTGCGCCATGCCTGGCCAGGTCGCGCCATTGGCGCCGCCCTTCTTTACACCGCCGCGCCGCGCCTCATCGAGGTGTCCGACGCGGCGATGGACGCGGCGATGGCGACGATCCTGGCAAGCGATGCGGCGTGAGCGCGCTCACATGCCCTTGACGGCCGGTCGCAGAATGGCAGTCTCGGCGCTGGCCATCTTGGCGCGCGCCGGGCTGGCGCGATAGACGCCGAGCACCCGCATCTCCTCGGTGAAGAACTTGAGCTCGTCGAGCGCGTGCCCGAGGCTCACATCGTCGGGGTGGCCTTCCACATCGGCATAAAACTGCGTCGCGGTGAACGCGCCGCCGACCATGTAGCTCTCCAGCTTGGTCATGTTGATGCCGTTGGTGGCAAACCCGCCCATCGCCTTATAAAGCGCGGCCGGCACGTTGCGGACGCGGAAGAACAAGGTGGTCACCACCGGCCCGACCCCGGCCGCCGCCCGCAGCTGCTCGCGCGAGAGGATGATAAAGCGGGTCGTGTTGTGCTTCTCGTCCTCGATATCGGTTTTGAGGATCTCAAGATCATAGATCTCCGCCGCCAGTCGCGACGAAATCGCCGCGCGGTGCGGCTCTCCCGCCGCCGCGATCTCCTTCGCCGAGCCCGCCGTGTCGGCACCGACGACGGGGGTGAGGCCAAGGCCGCGGATGGTGTTGCGGCACTGGCCAAGCGCTTGCGGGTGGCTTTGCACGGTCTTGAGATCGGCGAGCGTCGCGCCGCGCACGGCGACCAGCTGATGCCGGATCGGCAGGAAGTATTCGCCAATGATGTTGAGGCTCGACGCTGGCAAGAGGTGGTGAATGTCGGCCACCCGGCCTGCGATGGAGTTTTCGATCGGGATCATGCCCAAATCCGCCGCGCCGGATTCAATGGCGGCAAAGCAATCCTCGAACGTCGCGCACGGCACGGCTTCGAAATCGGGATACACCTCCCGACAGGCAATGTGCGAATTGGCTCCGGGCTCTCCCTGGAACACGATTTTGCGGCGACCGATCATGATGCTTTGGTCCTTGAACGTCCAACGCGGCGCTTATGGCACAGCTTGACCGTTCGTGCGAGTGGTGGCGCCCACGCCAAACGTCACCCAGCCTAGGCCTTTGGCGAGCTTGAGACCTTGGGCGTCCGTCGATATGGTCGCGGCCCTTCACGTTGCTTTGACCGCGCATGCCCGCGCCAGGACCTTGTCATGACCACCGATCAAAAGCCGAAGTCGCGCATCTCCTTCACGGACCAGGAGGCGCTGCTGTTCCATGCCCAGGGCAAGCCCGGCAAGCTGGAGATCGTGCCGACGAAGCCCATGGCGACCCAGCGGGACCTGTCGCTCGCCTATTCGCCCGGTGTCGCCGTGCCGGTTCGCGCGATCGCCGAAAACCCAGCACTTGCCTATGATTACACCACCAAGGGCAACATGGTGGCCGTCATTTCCAATGGCACCGCGATCCTTGGCCTGGGCAATCTGGGCGCGCTTGCCTCCAAGCCGGTGATGGAAGGCAAGTCCGTTCTGTTCAAGCGCTTCGCCGACGTGGACTCCATCGACCTGGAAGTCACCACCGAGGACGCTGATGAGTTCATCAATTGCGTGAAGTTCTTAGGTGCCTCGTTCGGCGGCATTAATCTGGAAGACATCAAGGCGCCCGAGTGCTTCATCATCGAGAGCCGCCTGCGCGAATTGATGGACATCCCGGTCTTCCACGACGACCAGCACGGCACCGCGATCATCTCCGCCGCCGGCCTTATCAACGCGCTGCACCTCACAGGTCGCGATATCCGCAAAACGAAGCTCGTTTGCAATGGCGCCGGCGCGGCCGGCATCGCCTGTATCGAGCTCGTCAAGGCGCTCGGCATGCCCCATGACAACGTGGTCCTGTGCGACACCAAGGGCGTCGTCTATCAGGGTCGCACCGAGGGCATGAACCAGTGGAAGTCGGCCCATGCAGCCAAGACCGATGCCCGCTCGCTGGAAGATGCCATGGTTGGCGCCGACGTTTTCTTCGGCCTCTCCGCCAAGGGGGCGCTGACGCCTCAGATGGTCAAGTCGATGGCGCCGCGCCCGATCATCTTCGCCATGGCCAATCCCGATCCGGAGATCACGCCTGAAGAGGCCCATGCCATCCGCGACGACGCAATCGTGGCGACCGGCCGGTCGGACTATCCCAATCAAGTCAACAACGTGTTGGGCTTCCCCTATATCTTCCGCGGCGCGCTTGACGTGCGGGCGACCCAGATCAATGACGCCATGAAGGTGGCTGCCGCCCGTGCGCTCACCAAGCTCGCCCGCGAAGACGTGCCCGACGAGGTCGCCGCCGCCTATCGCGGCCAGCGGCCGAAGTTTGGGCCCGAATACATCATCCCGGTGCCGTTCGACCCGCGCCTCATCTCCACCATCCCGCCCGCCGTGGCCGACGCGGCGATGGACACCGGCGTGGCGCGCCGCCCGATCATCGACATGGAGGCGTATCGTCATTCGCTGGAAGCGCGCCGCGACCCGGTCGCCGGCACGCTGCAACGCATCTTCTCCAAGCTGCGCTCCGATCCCAAGCGTGTTGTGTTCGCCGAGGGCGAGGAGACCCAGGTGGTGCGCGCGGCGGTGTCGTTCTTCACCCAAGGTCTGGGCACGCCGATCCTTATTGGGCGCGAGGATCTCATCCGCGAGGCCGCCGAGCAGGCCGGCATCGACATTCCCGACGGCATCGTCATTCAGAACGCCCGGCTGTCGAGCCGCAATAAGGCGTACTCGGAGTTCCTGTTCCAACGCCTCCAGCGCAAGGGCTTCCTCCTGCGCGACTGCCAGCGCCTCGTCAACAATGACCGCAATGCCTTCGCCGCTTGCATGGTGGCGCTCGGCGATGCCGACGCCATGGTGTCGGGCGTCACCCGCAACTATTCGGTCGTGCTGCAAGAGGTGCGCCGCATCATCGATCCGCGCCCGGGCCACAAGGTGATGGGCGTGTCGCTGGTGCTCGCCCGTGGCCGCACGGTGCTGGTCGCCGATACGGCCGTCACCGAAATGCCGACAGCCGAAGAGCTCGCCGACATCGCGGTGGAAGCCGCCGGCGTCGCGCAGCGGCTTGGCTACGAGCCTCGCGTCGCGATGCTCGCTTACGCCACCTTCGGCCACCCGCCCGGCGAGCGCTCCGCCAAGGTGCAAGAGGCCGTGCAGATCCTCGACCGCCGCAAGGTCGATTTCGAGTATGACGGCGAAATGGGCGCCGACATCGCGCTCAACATGGACGCCATGGCCGCCTATCCGTTCTGCCGCCTGAAAGGCCCGGCCAATGTGCTCGTCATGCCGGCGTTCCACTCCGCCGCCATCTCAACCAAGATGCTGCAAGAACTCGGCGGCGCCACTGTGATCGGCCCGCTCCTCGTCGGCTTCGAAAAGTCGATCCAGATCGTTCCCTTGGGCGCCAAAGACACCGACATCCTCAACGGCTCCGCCATCGCGGCGTTTGATATCAATCGGTGAAGGGGGCAGCCCGAAGCCGTCTCACCCCCCGCCCACGGGCGGCCTCGTGTTGGCCTGAAGACGTAGCCGTGTCGCGCCTCCACTGAGAGGCCGCGACACGTTGGTGCCTGGGGTGTGTCGGCGCCCTAGGCCATCCCGGCACGCGGTGGTGACTATCAATGGCACGCCCGTCAGCTTGGTCCTCGGCCGGTGTCGCGGGATCGCTCCCACGGCGACAGCACGCGCGGCCGTGCGCGGGCCGTGGGCTGGTGCACCCATACCTCTCTTCGCCTTATTCGTAACCCCATCCGCGCCCGTGAACGCGGCGGGTCCGTACGGATGCGGATGCGGACGTGTGTGTGCGGTCCCGCGGCAGCGCCGCCTCCCCACGAAGGGACAAGCGGCGCAAAAGGCACCAACCAAAAAGGCAGCGATATCAAGGGCCAACTGAAAATTGCCCAATAACTAGTCATTTTGCCACAACGACATGACAGTGAGGAAATAAAATCCAAGGTAAAAATGCAATCAGAGATGGTTTTATTCAGATAAAATCGTCATTGACGTGTCGTCAATTGTCTCTAAGAGTCGGTTGGCCGAGCAACAGATTGCATACATATAAATTTATCAGGTCTGTCGCTTGCGCTTAAACCAATTTTTCCGTAGGGAGGAAGTCTCCGTGAGCAACAGGACCTACAATACTTTCAATCAATGGGGTGGTGATACCGCGCCTTGGCACGATGGTGGTCTTTGGATTATTGGCGGCCGCGAGGGACAAAACGTTGTTGCCCTCAACGTCTCATCCCATGACGACGGCTCAACGCTTGTCGGCACGATGACTTATGCCGGCGAGGGGCCGATTGGCTTCCGCGGCACCTTGGCGAGCCCGGGCTCCAACACCTTCAATGTCGAAAATCAGTGGGGTGGCGACAGCGCCCCGTGGCATCCCGGTGGCATGTTCCTCTTGGGCACCCGCGGCCCGCAGCCGGTGCTCGCCATCGACATCTCATCGCCCGATGGCGGCGAAACCCTCCAGGGCATGATCACCTACGCCCATGAAGGTCCGATTGGCTTCAAGGCGACCCACGAGAACTCCGGCAACATCTATCTCACCCACAATCAATGGGGTGGCGACAGCGCGCCGTGGCACTTCGGCGGCCTCTATGTGATCGGCGGCCGCCCGGATCAGCCGGTCGTGTCGATCAATGTCGAATCGTCCGACAACGGCGCCACGCTCACCGGCACCATGGTCTATGCGAGCGAAGGCCCGATCGGCTTCCGCGGCACCCGCATCACGCCGACCAACTATACGGTCGAAAATCAGTGGGGTGGCGACAGCGCGCCCTGGCAACAGGGCGGCAAGATGATCCTGGCCTACCGGTTCGATCAAGCGGTGGTCAGCCTGCAGATCTCGTCCACCGATGACGGCACCACCTACACCGGCACGACGACCTACATCGGCGAAGGCCCGATCGGCTTCAAAGCCGAGAAGATCTGATCCCGCTCACGATCCGACCGGCCACGTCCTCCGTGGCCGGTTAACCATGTATGTGCGCCACCGCGCGCAAGTCCGCCCTCAGGCGCTCGGGCGTCGCAGGGGGCAATGCGGCATCAAGCGTGGCATGGGTGGCGCGCCACAGCGGCACCGCGGCGGTGAGCGTGGCAAGGCCCGCCTCCGTCAGACCGAGCCGCCGCACCCGCCGATCCGCCGCATCCGCCTGCACGACCACCAGCCCACGCCGCTCCAGCGGCTTCAGCGCTGCTGTCAATGACGTGCGGTCCATGGCGAGAAAGTCCGCCACGACGCGCATGGTTGGCGGCACCGGGTGGTTAAGCGCCATCATCAATGAATATTGCCCGTGAGTGAGGCCAAGCGGCTTCAACGCGGCGTCAAACCGGCGGGCAAGCGCCCGGGCGGCACGCTGCGCATGCAGGCACAGGCACGTGCCGGCCACATGATGCACCACATCAAGGGGCAAGGTGGGAAACGCTGGCGTGGCGGGGGGACTCGACTCCGTCATGATACGTTGATATCAACTTATCAAGCGCCACGCAACCCATGCAACTTCACGCATGGGTGGATTGGCGGGTGAGGCCGCGGGGGCCTTCGGCGTGTCCCGCAGCTTTCAACCAGCCAAGACAAGACAAAACAAACCAGAACAAGACGGGGAGGGCCCATGGGCGAGATCATCTTGAAAACCTTCGACTGGGTGCCCGAGCGGCCACGTGGGTTCGTGCGCGATTTGCGGGTGCGTTGGGCGCTGGAGGAGGCCGGGCTTCCCTATCGGGTGGAGGCGGTATCGTTTCGCGATCGCGGGGCGGCCCATTTCGCCCATCAACCGTTTGGTCAGGTGCCGTGGATCTTGGACGGCGAGCTGTCGATTTTCGAGACCGGCGCCATTTTGCTGCATTTGGGCGAACAGAGCCCAGCGCTGCTGCCGCGCGCGCCGGTCGACCGAGCCACCGCCATCAACTGGATGTTCGCCGCCATCAACTCCATGGAGATGGCGATCATGCCCATGCTGATCCTCTCATTTGCCGGCGATGACGGCACGTCGCCGGGCGCACAGCGGCTGCAGGCGTTTCGGGCCGGGCGGCTCAAACATTTGGAGGCCGTGTTGGCCACGCGCCCCTGGCTGGCCGGCTCGTTCTCGGCCGCCGACATCCTGATGGCCGACGCCTTGCGGCTGGTGAATGCCAACACCACGCTGGCGGACTGTCCCGCCTGCCGTGATTATCTCGCCCGCGCGACGGCGCGTCCCGCGTTTCTCAAAGCGCATGCGGATCAACTCGCCCATTTCGCCAAGGGCGACGCCGCGCAAGCGTCTTAAATAAGCCGGCTAAACAAAAATGCATCGCTAACCGAAGAGGCCCGCCATGTCCGATCCCGCAGCTGCCCCCATGCCCGATCCAGCCACCATGCTGGGCGTTATTCCCTATCTGGTGATGGGCGGCACGACCGCCCAGGCGCTGGATTTCTATGCTCGCGCGTTCGGGGCTGATGAGTGCGGCCGCATGCCCGATCCCAACCGCCCTGGCAGCCTGATGCATGCCCAAACCCTCATCAATGGTCGTGCCCTCATGATGACCGACCATGGAATGGACGACACGCCGCCGTCGCGCGATTTCGGCCATTTGCAGCTTGTTGTCGCCGATGGTGAGGCCTGGTGGTCGCGCGCGGTCGCGGCGGGCTGCACGGTCCTCATGCCGTTCGAGACCCAGTTCTGGGGCGATCGCTTCGGCGTGCTGGTGGACCCGTTCGGCCTCAAATGGGGTATCTTGCAGCCGGCCGGCCTGGCCTGAGGTCCACAGTGAAGGCATATTTAGCCAGCAAAGTTCGCACCTGCCTATGGATGAATGGCCGTGGATTGGAGGCCGCGCGCTTCTACACGTCGCTCCTCCCCGACAGCCAGGTCGACGACGCGCCGATGCCGATGGTGATCACGTTCACGCTCGCTGGCGCGCCGATGATGATCCTCGACGCGCCCGGCGGCCCGGCGCCGTCATCCGCCGCCTCGCTCAGCGTGATCACTGAGGACCAGACCG
>CALSBD010000117.1:0-8146 GCA_943373055.1 Rhizobium sp. Q54 | reverse complement strand
TTCAGTCACGCGAAACAACGCCGGCTCATCGGCTGGTTTCTCCCGCACCCTTTGCAACCAAATCAAGTTGATACCAGGTACCGGCTCGGCACCCGAAACACACCCTTGATACAGGTGGGATTGCGCACCGCGATCTGAATGTGGGTCTTTTCGAAAAAGCCGGCGCCTTCGTAGATCGGTGCCCCTTCGATAAAGACGCCGCGAACGGTGTCGACGGAGATGTTTTGCTCCGCGAGCATTTCATGAAGGCGCGTGATGATCGCGCAGTCTAAGTAACGTTTATAGGCTGTGTTTTTCGGAAGCGGTTCATTCGTGCTGTCTAAAGCTTTAATATAGCTTTTATGAGCGCGAGCCAAAAGATCGATTGATGATTTACTCAAAAGGTCAAGACAATTGCCCAACTCAATCACAGCTCCGACGACGTCCGCGTTGGTTGGGTCGCCCCCTTGGCGTTTGATCGCCTCCCGAGCGAATTCCAGACCGCGCGCCGGATTGGCTTCCCAAAAATACACGCCGCCGCCTAGCCAGTCATAATCATTGGTGCTTGGAACAAACTCGGTATTATTTAATAAAGACGACGCTGTTTGTTTTGTACATCCATGATAACCAAGCACGAGATGAGAATTCAGTTTATTCATTCAGGCGATCGATACAACTTGGTAACCTTGCCTTTCTTCGTCAAATACCCTTCCTTATGAAGCTGTGCGCGAGCAGCCTTCTTCGTGGTGGCGTGCTTTGCATCAAACGCATCTGCCGCTTGATGAAAGCTCGCCAGGAAATCAGGCGCTGAGAAGTCAACCTGGGGGGACAGGGGGCGTGGTTCGATCTTTGATTTCATCGTTTCATCTCCATCGATACCAGCATACAACCGAGGAGCGGTGAAGACAATTCCCCCTTACCTTTTCAAGAAGCTTCCCAAAATCCCCCTCACGATGGCCGCGCCGATTTGGCGGCCCGCGGATGAGGCCATCGAGCGAGTGGCCGAGGTGATGGCCTTCTCGGTGATCGATTGGGGCTGGCGGGTCGTGCGGCGTGTCGAAGAGGTGCGTGAGGGGGCGCGGGTGCCGCCGAGAAAATCATCGAGATAGCCACCGGCGCCGCGCGACTGGCGTTCCTTTTCGAGCTCCTCTTGCCGAGCTGCCGCCGCTTCGGCCTCGGCCATCTCCTGGGCTCGCCGCTGCAACAGCTCAAAGGCTGATTCGCGATCCAGCACATCCTCATACTGGCCAGCGACTGGTGAGGTGTTGATGAGTTGAGCCCGCTTGGTCGGCACGATCGGCCCCACCTGGCCAGACGGCGGACGGATGAACGTGCGCTCCACCATCGACGGAACGCCCTTGGCCTCTAAGGTCGACACCAGCGCCTCGCCGACGCCCAGTTCCATGATGGCGGTCGCCGTCTTGATCTTGGGATTTTGCCGGAAGGTCTCCGCGGCCGCGCGCACGGCCTTTTGCTCGCGCGGCGTGAAGGCGCGCAGGGCATGCTGCACCCGATTGCCGAGCTGCGCCGACACACTATCGGGCACATCCAACGGCGATTGGGTGACGAAATAAACGCCAACGCCCTTCGACCGGATCAACCGCACGACCTGCTCGACCTTCTTAACAAGGGCTGGCGGCGCTTCATTGAACAACAGGTGCGCTTCGTCAAAGAAGAACACAAGCCGCGGCTTGTCGAGATCGCCAACCTCAGGCAGCACTTCGAAGAGCTCCGATAACAGCCACAACAAGAACGTCGCATAAAGCTGCGGTGAGCCCATCAATCGGTCGGCGGCGAGGATATTCACCATGCCGCGCCCAGACGTGTCGGTGCGCATGAGGTCGGCGATTCTCAGCGCCGGTTCGCCAAAGAACTTGTCGCCGCCTTGCTGCTCGAGCACCAACAGCTGGCGCTGGATCGCACCGACCGTGGCCGGCGAAACATTGCCATAGGTCTTCTTAATCTCCTCCGCCCGCTCGGCCACGAAGGCGAGCATGGCGCGCAGGTCCTTCAGATCCAGAAGCAACAATCCTTCATCATCGGCGAGCTTGAAGACGATATTGAGCACGCCCTCCTGGGTGTCGTTAAGACCCATAAGCCGAGATAACAACAGTGGCCCCATCTCCGACACGGTGGCGCGGATCGGATGACCCTGATCGCCAAACAGGTCCCAGAAAATCACCGGAAACGCCTTGGGTTCCCAATCGGTGAAGCCAATCAATTGGTTGCGCTTGGCAAGCCAATCCTTCTCCGTGCCCGCCGCCGCGATCCCCGATAAGTCGCCCTTGATGTCGGCGGCGAAGACCGGCACGCCGGCGGCGGAAAACCCTTCCGCCATCACCTGCAGCGTGACGGTCTTTCCTGTGCCGGTCGCTCCGGTCACCAGTCCATGGCGGTTGGCAAGTTTGAGATCAAGGTATTCGGCCTTTTCGCTCAAGCCGAGATAAATCTTGCCGTCCGTCAACATCTGGAATCTCCCATGGTCACCTTCGCTTATAGGGCGCCCGCCCGGCGGGAACAATCGGCCTGAGCCCATCACATCGTCAGTTGGCGAGCCGTGCAATAAGGCCTTTTCTTGGCAGGCCCATTGGTCCATGGTGCAGCGCGAAAGAACTCGCGCCGGAACGTGCCATGTCACATGCCCTTTATGTCTTTGACGCCTATGGAACGCTGTTTGATGTGCATGCTGCGGTGCGGCGGCATCAGGATCGCGTTGGCCCGCAGGCGGCGTTTGTCTCGGACTTGTGGCGGTCCAAGCAACTTGAGTATTCGTGGATGCTCTCGTTGATGAAGCGGTATCGGGACTTCTGGTCGCTGACCGAGGAGGCCCTTGATTACGCGCTAGCGCGCCTGCCGCCGATCGATCCCACGGTGCGGGCTGATTTGCTCGACGCGTATTGGACCTGCGACGCCTATCGGGAGGTCCCCCACGTTCTCAAAGAGCTCAAGGCGCACGGCGCCAAGCTCGCGATTCTGTCGAACGGGTCGCCCAAAATGCTTGCCGCTGCCGTTAAGTCGGCTGGGATCGGCGATGTGCTGGATGATGTGATCTCGGTCGACGAGGTGAAGGTCTATAAGCCCGAGCCGCGGGTCTATGACATGGTGACGACGCACTTCCGGCTGTTCCCCGATGCCGTGTCGTTCCAGTCGTCGAACCGCTGGGACGCGGCGGGGGCGGGCGCTTTTGGCTTCCGCTCCGTGTGGGTCAATCGCACCGGCTTGCCCGAAGAGTACAATGACATCCGCCCCGCGGCCGTGCTGCCGAACCTGGAAGGATTATTGGCTCTGGGCTAAGGAACGTCACCCCCGCCTCATGCTGCGAATACGACTTTCCTGTCGCCACCCATGCGCGTATCGGGGTTGACGGCCTTGCGCAACGGCGCCACCAATCGGGCTCTTTGACCTTTCTGTCGCTGGAGCCCGCGATGCCGCTCAATAGCAAAGCCCCCACCTTGACCTGGACCTACGTCGACGGCGAGTGGTTGGAGGGCAATCCTGGCCTCATGGGCCCGCGCAGCCACGCGTTTTGGCTCGGCTCGTCGGTTTTTGACGGCGCGCGCGCCTTCGAAGGGGTGACCCCGGACCTTGATCGCCACTGCGCTCGCGTCAACCGCTCGGCCACGGCCTTAGGTCTGAAACCGACCATGGTCGCTTCCGATATTGAGGCGCTGACCCACGAGGGGCTCAAGAAGTTCGATCGGTCGTCGGCCGTTTACATCCGCCCGATGTATTGGGCCGAGGCTGGCGGCTATATGGCCGTACCGCCAGACCCCGACTCAACCCGGTTCTGCCTGTGCCTTTACGAGACCCCGATGCCGCCACCGGTGGGGTTCTCAGTCACCAAGTCGTCGTTCCGTCGTCCGACGCGCGAAACCATGCCTCTCGATGCCAAGGCCGGCTGTCTTTATCCCAACAATGCCCGCGCGGTGATGGAAGCGCGCGCCAAGGGTTTTGATAACTGTGTCGTGCTCGACATGCTGGGCAACGTCGCGGAGACGGGGACATCCAACATCTTCATGGCCAAAGATGGTGTGGTCTTCACACCGGCGGTCAACGGCACCTTCCTCAATGGTATCACGCGCCAACGCACGATTCAGTTGCTGCGCGCGGCAGGGGTGACGGTCGAAGAAACGACGCTGTCCTACCAGAGTTTCCTCGAAGCCGATGAGGTTTTCTCATCGGGGAACTATTCAAAGGTTGTGCCAATCGTTAAGATAGAGGATCGCGACCTGCAACCGGGACCCATGTTCCGCAAAGCACGAGACCTCTACTGGGAGTTTGCACATGGCTAGACGAAATGGCTGGGCTAATCGAAATAGCTGGGCAATTTTGGCGGTTTTAAGCGCATTCATCGGTGTCATGAGCCTCGACAGCACGCCGTCTCAGGCCTTTGATCCCTGGGATCGTTGCAGCTACGCCAAGACGGCCCAGCAGAAATTCATTTGCGCTGATCCCGAATTGCACGCGGGCCAACGGGAACTTGATCGCCTTCTCGTTGCGGCGCGGTCGTCGCATCGGGCGCGGATGGAAAGCGACATGTATGTGAGCCCGTTCGGTGGCGGCCGCTATAATGCGCAGCAGCCGCGCACGATTGCCCACGAAATGGAAGATGATTTCTATCTCACTTTGCCAAGCTGCGGTTTGACAAAGACTTGTATTCGCGAACGCCAGCTGCGCATGATGAAGATTGTCAGCGTTCAGTTCACGGTCTTCTGAGCGGTATCTAGACTGCGAAGACTTAGAACAACGTCTCGTTATGTCCAGCCATCTGATCCAGCTCACTCCATGCCTGATGGGGTGAGAGGGCAAGGCGGTCGAAGAAACGACACTTTTTGTTGGTGTCTGGTGGGCGTCGTGCTCGGCACGCGACGTCATGGCACATGGGAGTGGTTTAATGGGGAAGGGTTGGCGCCATGGGGCGGTGGCGGCGCTCGTCGCGGTCGCGGGGCTATTGACCCTTGAGACGACGCCCGCGCGCGCCTTCGATCCCTGGGACCGCTGCAGCTACGCCAAGACCGAGCAGCAAAATCTCATTTGCGCCGATCGAGCCTTGCACGCGCGCCAGAAGCAGCTGGACCGCTTGTTCGTCGCCGCGCGCTCTTCGCCCCGGGCGCGCATGGAAAGCGACTTCTACGAGAGCCCGTTTGGCCGCGGCTTCAGTGCGCCGCCGACCCGAACCATCGCCCATGACATGGAAGACGATTTTTACGGTGCCCTGCCGAGCTGTGGTCTCAACAAGGCGTGTATTCGGGATCGACAGGAACGCATGATCCGCACGGTGACCTACCGCTTCAGCCTGTTTTGAACCGCCTCGACAAATGTCGCTCCCCAGCATCAAAGATGAAACCCATCAGAAAGCTGCTCCCCGCCCATGAATGACAACCGCCACCCATTCTACCGGCCTTTGTGGATCCGCGTGACGCTGGTCGCGCTCGTTGCCACCTGGACCGTGGTGGAATGGACGCTGGGTGGTGGCTCGATCTGGGCCTATGTCGCCACCGGCATGCTCGCCTATGGCATTTGGGCGTTTTTCATCACGTATCGTCCCGACGACCCGCCCCACACGCCCGGCTGATCAGCACTCACCGCGCGGCGGACCGGCGGCGAAGTGGCTTTCGCGGTCGCGCGCGCCGTGGCAGTGTCTCGATCTTGCTTTGCCACCCTGCTGACAGGAATTCTCATGTCGCTCACCGCTGTCCTTGACCGTATCGATGCCGATTTCGATGCCTCGCTGCATCGCCTGTTCGATTTGTTGAAGATCAAGTCCATCTCCACTGACCCTGCCTTCAAGGCTGACACCGCGACTGCCGCCGAGTGGTGCGCGCGGGAACTGCAGGCGATTGGCTTTGACGCGTCGGTGCGCCCCACCACGGGCCACCCCATGGTGGTCGCCCATTGGCGGGGGCAGGTCGGCACGGGGCCGTCGGTGTTGTTTTATGGCCATTACGATGTTCAGCCGGTCGATCCGCTGAACCTGTGGGAAACCGACCCGTTTGAGCCGCGCTTGGTCGCGCGACCCGATGGCACGAAGATGATCGTTGCCCGCGGCGCCGCCGACGATAAGGGGCAGCTGATGACGTTTGTGGAGGCCTGCCGGGCCTATGTGGCCGTCACCGGTGGTCTACCTGTGCCCGTCACGATCTTCTTCGAGGGCGAGGAAGAAAGCGGCTCGCCCAGCCTGCATCCGTTCTTGGAAGCCAATAAGGACGAGCTCAAAAAGGACGTCGCCCTCGTGTGCGACACGGGCATGTGGGACCGCTCGACCCCGGGCATGACCGCCACGCTGCGCGGTCTGGTGGGCGAGGAGGTGACACTGACCTGCGCCGACCGCGATCTTCACTCTGGCCTGTTCGGTGGCCCGGCGCAAAACCCGATCCGCGCGCTCTCAAAGGTGCTGGCCAAGCTTCACGACGACCAGGGCCGCGTGACGATCCCGGGCTTTTATGACGGGGTTGAAGACTTGCCACCCGCCATCAAGGCGCAATGGGATGGCTTGGGCCTGACCGCGCAAGAATTCCTCAATCCCGTCGGTCTCTCCACCCCGGCTGGCGAAGCGGGTCGGTCGGTGGTCGAACAAGTTTGGGCGCGCCCGACTTGCGAGTTCAACGGCATCGTGGGCGGCTACACAGGCGAAGGCTTCAAGACCGTGCTGCCGGCCAAGGCGAGCGTGAAAGTATCATTCCGCCTGGTCGGCAAGCAGGACCCGGTCAAGATCCGCGCCGCGTTTCGCGCCTTCATTGAGGCCAATCTGCCGCCGGACTGCACGGTCAGCTACAAGACCCATGGCGGCTCGGGCGCTTTGGCGCTGGCGTTCGACAGCCCCTGGATCGAAGCGGGTCAAAAGGCGCTGTCGGCCGAGTGGGGCAAGCCCGCCGTCGTCATGGGTGGTGGTGGTTCAATCCCCGTGGTCGGCGACTTCAAACGCATCCTCGGCATGGAAAGCTTGATGATCGGTTTCGGTTTGGATGATGACCGCATCCATTCGCCCAATGAGAAGTATGAGCTGTCGTCCTTCCACAAGGGCATCCGCTCGTGGGCGCGGGTGCTCGCGCAACTGGCCGCCTGACGCCTCCTTCGTCGCATTGACCCGGTCGGGCGCGCGTGGTTTCTGCCTCGCGCGCCCACTGCATTTAAGAGCCTTTGAGGAGTTCGCACCGTGACCGTCCTTCCCACGTCCGACCCTCGTATCGTGGCCCGCGTTGACGCCGCCGTCGGCACGTTGGTGATTGCCAACGAAGCCAAGAAAAACGCGGTTTCGCTCTCCATGTGGAACGCCATCCCCCCAGCCGTCGCCGCGCTTGAGGCGGTTGACGACGTGCGCGTCATCGTGGTGCGCGGCGAGGGGGGCGTGTTCGTCTCCGGCGCCGACATCTCCGAGTTCGCCGAGGTGCGTAAGGATGCCGCCTCGGCACGCGCCTACGAGGCGTCTAATGCCGCCGCGTTCGCGGCCATCCGCCAGGCCGGCAAGCCGACCGTGGCCGCGATTCGCGGCTTTTGTCTGGGCGGCGGCATGGGCATGGCGGTGGCGTGCGATCTGCGCGTAGCTGCCGCCGACGCCGTCTTCGGCATCCCGGCCGGCCGTCTGGGTGTGGGCTATCCGTCTGACTGCATGCGCGACGTCGTCAATGCGGTCGGCCCCGCCCGCGCCAAGGAACTCTTCTTCACCGCCCGTCGGCTGAAAGCGGAAGAGGCGCTGTCGATCGGGCTACTGGCCCGCATCGTGCCCGTCGATGGGTTTGAGGCCGAAATCGCCGCGCTTGCCACCACCATCGCCGGCAACGCTCCCCTCACGCTGCGCGCGGCCAAAGCCGCCGTCAACGCCGTGATCGGCGATGCCGACGCCGTCACCTGGGAACGCGTTCGCGCCCTGACCGACGCCTGCTTCGCCTCCGAAGACTTCAAGGAAGGCCGCACGGCGTTTCTCGAAAAGCGGGAACCGACGTTTAGGGGGCGATGAGTGCGCCTTTCGATCGATAGAAATAGGCTAAAACACCTACAATAGGAATATAGTCTTGACCCCGTGACGGTCGTTTGATAGCGTTTAGGCATGGTCGACGAGGTGTGGCCACCGGCAGCGCGGCGGCCTTAGGGGCCAGCGGCGAACCGCTGAATGGCGGTTTCTGCGGGTTCTGGCGCTTACCGTTGAGGCAATCCACCTCCACCTCCT
>CALSBD010000116.1:0-8202 GCA_943373055.1 Rhizobium sp. Q54 | reverse complement strand
GTTCCTGGAGGCGGAGTACGCCGCCCCGCTCGACATCGACCGCGTCGCCGCCGGCGCGACCACGGCGGAGGAAGCCACCCAGCTGTACGCTGCCTCCATCATGGCGATCGACCCCGATCACCCCGCTGAGCGCGCTTATTTGACCCGGCTCGCCATGAAGCTGAAGCTCGACCCCGCACTGGTCGCGCGCATCGAAAGCTCGGTCAACGACGCCCGCTCCTGACGCAGTCGCATCACGCGACCGCACAGGATTTGAGCGCTGGCCTGAGGCCATCAGGTCAGCGCTTTTTTCTGTTGGGGGACAAATCCGCGCAAACCCTAGCCGACGTTTGCCGGATTGCCTTACAATTTAGCATGTTGCACAGTGAGCGGGCTCGGGGGAAATACGACGCGGGCATATCCCGGTCCTTGATCGGGTTGGGTGAAGTCCCTTCAACCGGGTCCGCGTCGCCTCGCCCTCTCCCCCTTGAAGCCACTCTCAAAGCCGCCACTCTTGGTAGTCTTCTTTTCCCTCCTTCTCCCCTTGCGGGAGAAGGTGTCGCGCAGCGACGGATGAGGGGGAGGCTGCGAAATCGACGTATAATGGAAAAACTGTATATTCCCTCAAAGTCTCCTGCCTAAAGAGGCCCCCTCATCCGCCCCTTCGGGGCACCTTCTCCCGCAAGGGGAGAAGGGAAGTCTGTCTTTTGCGAACAGGATAACTTCGCGTTATCGACATCAGCCTGATTAATACTGACCTACGGCCTTCAAAACGCCTGCAGTTTCTTTTCAATGCGCTTCAGGTAACGGGCGCGGCTTTCTGGGGTGGAGGAATCCATCAGGTCGTGACTGACCCACAAGGTCTTACACGACGAATGGCACAACGCCCGAATGCCGCGCAGGATCGTTTTCTTACCCGGATTGCCGATGATGTAGTCCAGGAACCACGCGGGCGCGCCGGTGGTGGAGATCGCCGCCAGCCGCTTGATGTGGGTGAGCTTGGAGCGGATCGGCTTGTTCTTTTCCGGCATCTCGAAAGTGGCGTGGGGCACGAACACGCGATCGAGCCAGCCCTTCAGCATGGCCGGCAGGCCATACCACCAGGTGGGATAAACGAAAACGAGCATTTCGCACCAAAACAGGTGGTCGAGATGCTCGCGCACCGGCGCTTCATTGTCGCCAGGCGTGTGATAGCCACGCCGCTCGTCGGCCGACATCACCGGATTGAACCCTTCGGCATAAAGATCCAACAGGCGCGTCTCATGGCCGCTGGCGGTAAGCACCTTCAGCACATGGTCGCGGACCGCGGCATTGAAGCTTTCAGGCACCGGGTGGCAATACACAACAAGCGTGCGCATGATCAAAAGCGCTCCATGGCGGCGGCAACCGTCTTCAAAAACGCGGCGCGAGTTTGGTCGGTCGATCGATTCATGTCGTAGTGGGCCAGATACTGGATCGGCGCAAACGGCTTAATGACGGCGCGCAGCACCCGCGTGACGATTTTGCGCGGCGGATCCCCCACGCCGAACGCGCGCCACCGTGCCCCGCCATAGGTGGCAACCGCGGTCAACTTCGTGATGTGGCGAAGATTGCCCTGCACCTTGCCATCGACCAGCTTGAAGGAGATGCCCGGCAGGAACACCCGGTCGAAATAGCCCTTCAACATGGCTGGGAAACCGAAGTTCCACACCGGATAGACAAGCACGATCGCCTCGGCCTTCAAGAGCCGGTCCACATAGGCCTGCACGGGACGGGTGTTGGTCGCCAGGTCGTGATAGCCAAGCCGCTCCTCGCGGGTCAGCACGGGCTGAAAGTCTTCCGCATACAGATCGCAATCATCGACCTCGTGTCCCGCACGGGTGAGGCCTTCGACAACGGTGCGGTGAACAGCGGCGCCGAACGAGGTTTCAACCGGATGGGCAAACAACACAAGGACGCGCATGGGCTGGCCGAGGAATCAGCCCCGCCGGGATAGGTCGAGGCATCTCCAGTCCAAGCAATTTGCGTGCGAAAGCCATCAGGGCTCGTCCGAATGTTTGGGTAAAACCCCAAACAATTTTGCCCTGACACGAAAAGATCACACGGACAGGAACCGGTTGGCGGCTCGACCATGAGCTTCGCGCAGCGCACCGAGGTCAACCCCGAGCGGCACACCGTCGACAACCCGCCAGTCGCCCTTGATCATCACCCGGTCCGCCTTGTAGGCGCCGCACAAAACGAGCGTGGCAAGGGGATCGCCACCGCCGGAGAACCGCAGCTCATCAAGGGTGAAGAACGCCATGTCGGCCTGCCGACCTGGCGCGATCACACCCAGATCGTCGCGCCCCAGGCACGCCGCCGAGCCACGCGTCGCCCAGTTCAGCGCGTCGAGGTGAGTGACGGAGGCGGCGTCATAGGTGAGCCGGTTGATCATCAAGGCGTGCCGCACGCCCTCCATCAGGTTCGAATTGTCGTTGGAGGCCGAGCCATCCACGCCCAAGCCAACCGGTGCGCCCGCAGCTTCCAGCTCCTTGGTGCGGCACTGGCCGGAGGCGAGCACCATGTTGGAGGTCGGGCAATGGCACACGCCCACCTTGGCCGCGCCAAGCCGGCGCACCTCGTCCTGATTGAAGTGGATGCCATGGGCGAGCCAGACATGGTCGTTCATCCAGCCCACCTCTTCGAGGTAGTCGACCGGCCGGCACTTGAAATGATGCAGGCAATATTCGTCTTCGTCGCGCGTCTCGCCCAAATGCGTATGCAAGCGGCAATCATGCTTGAGCGCCAGCTTGGCCGATTCCGTCATCAGCCGCTTGGTCACGGTGAACGGCGCGCACGGCGCCAGCGCCACCTGCACCATCGATCCCTCGGCGCGGTCGTGATAGCGGCCGATGATGCGCTCGCTGTCGGCAAGCACCGTATCTTCGTCCTGCACCACCGCGTCGGGCGGCAGACCGCCGTCCTTCTCCGACATGTTCATGGAGCCGCGCGTGAGCGTGATGCGGATGCCAAGCTTCGCCGCCTCCTCCACCTGCACGTCCATGGCGCCCTCAAGGCCTTTGGGGAACAGGTAGTGATGGTCCGATAGGCAGGTGCAGCCCGACATCAAAAGCTCGGTCATGGCGAGCCGCGAGGCGACGCGGAAATCATCGATCGTGACGTGTTTCCAGATCGAATAAAGCGACTTCAACCAGGGAAACAGCTCCTTGTTGATCGCCTTTGGGTGCGCGCGCGTCAGCGTTTGGAACATGTGGTGGTGGGTGTTGATGAGCCCGGGGATCACCACGTGGCGCGAGGCGTCAAACACCTGTTGGACCGGATGTGCCGGCTCGCGCCCCTTGGCAACCAGCTCGACGATCCGCCCGCCCTCGATGACCACGCCCCGCTCGGCGCCCTGCGACCCCAAGCCGTTGGCCAGAATGCCGATGGGGTCCTTGATCCACGTGCGCATCACACTTCAGCTCCACATCATCGACGGGTTGGCGTCGTCGGCCGGGGCGGCCGCGATCACTTCCACTTCCACCTTAAAGGCCTCGCGCGCGAAGCCCGACACGATCATCAACGTCGACGCCGGCGGCGGATCGCCCACATGGCGATCACGCGAGCGCATGTAGCTCGCCAGATGGTCCCGGTGCGTGACGAACGCATTGATGCGCACCACGTTGGCAAGCGTCATGCCAGCCCCTTCGAGGATCGCGGCAATATTGGCGAAGCACAAATCCGCCTGCGCCTCCGCGTCGTCGGGGATCGTCTCGTCGGCCGCAATCCCGAGCTGCCCCGACACCAGCACGAGCCGCTGGCCGGCCGGCACTTCGACAGCATGGGAATAGCGAGCAAACGGCGGGCGTATGCCAGGCGGCGTGATGGCGCGGGTCATCTGCGGGGCTCCATCCTGTGTCAAAGCTTTTCAAACGCGAACGCTATCGGATGCCGCGCGCGGTGGGAATCGGGAATTGAGGGGGAGAGGACCGAAGCCTGATCGAGCCGACGGAAAAGCAAACAGCGGACCGCGAGGGGTCGACCTCACGATCCGCTGTGTGTGTTTGAGCCCAGACGCGCGTCAGCGCATCGCGGTCGGCCTTAGTTCAGCACCACGCCCTTCGGCCTTGTCACCGCGGCCGGGGTCGGCAAGTTGCCGATGATGAGGCCGTCGACCCCGCCGGTGACCGGCACGGTCTCGCCATCCTTGATGCGGCCCGACAGGATGCCTTCGGCGAGCGGGTCTTGCAGATACTTTTGGATCACCCGCTTTAGCGGCCGCGCGCCATAGACCGGGTCATAGCCCTTGTTGGCGAGCCACTCGACCGCGTCGGCATCAAGCTCAATGGTGATGCGCCGGTCCGCCAACAGCTTGACGAGCCGCCCGAGCTGAATGTGCACAATGCCGGCCATGTCGGCCCGCTTGAGCCGGTGGAACAGGATGATCTCATCCAGCCGGTTCAAAAACTCCGGCCGGAAGTGCCCGCGCACCGTGCCCATGACGAGATCACGCACATCATCGACATCCTCGGTCTCGTCCAGGTTGGCGAGATGCTCGGCACCGAGGTTCGACGTCATGATGATCAGCGTGTTCTTGAAGTCGACCGTGCGGCCTTGTCCGTCGGTGAGCCGTCCGTCATCGAGCACCTGAAGGAGCACGTTGAACACGTCGGGGTGCGCCTTTTCGATCTCGTCGAAGAGAACCACCTGATACGGCCGCCGCCGCACCGCTTCCGTCAGCGCGCCGCCCTCATCATACCCAACATAGCCCGGAGGCGCGCCAATCAGCCGGCTCACGGAGTGCTTCTCCATGTATTCCGACATATCGATGCGCGCCATGGCGTGCTCGTCGTCAAACAGGAACGCGGCGAGCGCCTTGGTCAGTTCGGTCTTTCCCACGCCCGTGGGGCCGAGGAACATGAACGAGCCAATCGGCCGGTTGGGATCTTGCAAGCCCGCCCGCGCGCGCCGCACGGCGGTCGCCACCGCATGCACCGCCTCGGCCTGGCCGACCACGCGCTTGGCGAGATCGTCCTCCATCCGCAACAGCTTATCGCGCTCACCTTCCAGCATCTTGTCGACAGGCACACCGGTCCAGCGCGACACAACGCCGGCCACGTGATCCTCCGTCACGGCCTCCTCAAGCGAAGCCTCCTCGCCACGCTGATCGAGCTCAGCGAGCTTCTTCTCAAGGTCGGGGATGATGCCATAGGCAAGCTCGCCCGCCTTGGCCCAGTCGCCCTTGCGCTGCGCTTCGGCAAGATCATTGCGCGCCTTGTCGAGCGTTTCCTTCACGCCGGTCGCCGAGGCGAGCGTGGCCTTCTCCGCTTGCCACTTGGCGGTCATCGCCGAGGACTTCTCCTCCAGATCGCTCAGCTCCGTCTCCAGCTTCACGAGCCGATCGCGTGAGGCGGCGTCGGTCTCGCGCTTGAGTGCTTCCCGCTCGATCTTCAGCCGCACGATCTCGCGATCGACGGAATCAAGCTCCTCGGGCTTGGAATCGATCTGCATCCGGAGCCGTGACGACGCCTCGTCGACCAGGTCAATCGCCTTGTCGGGCAAGAAGCGGTCGGTGATGTAGCGATTCGACAAGGTCGCCGCCGCCACCAGGGCACTGTCGGTGATGCGCACGCCGTGGTGCAGCTCGTACTTTTCTTTCAGCCCGCGCAGGATCGAGACGGTGTCTTCCACCGTCGGCTCCGATACGAACACTGGCTGGAAGCGGCGTGCGAGCGCGGCGTCCTTTTCCACATGCTTGCGGTATTCATTGAGCGTTGTCGCGCCCACGCAGTGCAGCTCTCCACGCGCCAGCGCCGGCTTCAGAAGGTTGGAAGCGTCCATCGCGCCATCGGCCTTGCCCGCACCCACAAGCGTGTGCATCTCGTCGATGAACAGGATGATGTTGCCCTCCGCCGCCGTCACCTCCTGCAACACACCCTTGAGCCGCTCTTCGAATTCGCCGCGATACTTGGCGCCCGCGATCAACGAGCCCATGTCGAGCGCCATCAGGCTCTTGTCCTTCAGGCTCTCGGGCACGTCGCCATCAATGATGCGAAGCGCCAGGCCTTCCACGATCGCGGTCTTGCCCACGCCGGGTTCGCCGATCAGCACCGGGTTGTTCTTGGTGCGTCGCGACAGCACCTGGATGGTGCGGCGGATCTCTTCGTCGCGGCCGATCACCGGGTCGAGCTTGCCGTCCCGCGCCGCCTGGGTGAGATCGCGGGCGAACTTCTTCAAGGCGTCGTACTGGTTCTCGGCCGAGGCCGTATCGGCCGTGCGGCCCTTGCGGATCTCGTTGATAGCGCTGTTGAGCCCCTGCGCGGTCACGCCGGCCTGCGCCAGGATGGTCGCCGCCTCCGTGCCCTTTTCAAGGGCAAGCGCCAGCAACAGCCGTTCGGCGGTGACGAAGCTGTCACCGGCCTTTTCAGCCAGCTTGTGGGCGTTTTCAAACAGCCGCGCCGTCGGTGCCGCCAGATAGAGCTGGCCCGAGCCGCCCTCCACCTTGGGCATCTTGGCCAGTGCGGCCTCCACGCCCAGGCGCGCGCGCCGGGCATCGCCACCCGCCTTCTCAATCAGCCCCGACGCCAAGCCTTGGTCGTCGTCTAGGAGCACTTTCAGGATGTGCTCGGGCACGAACTGCTGATGGCCCCGCGACAGCGCCATGGTCTGAGCCGCCTGCAGGAAGCCGCGCACCCGTTCGGTCATCTTTTCCGGATTCATGGTTACTTACCCTTCTGCCCGCGAGACCGTCCGCAGCCCGGACCCACGTCATTAATGGGAGGCGCCTCCCAAAGCGGCGAAGCGCCTGTTCAAGACGTATATGGGTGTGACGTTTTGGCAACGGAAGGGGGGAGGCCCCACTTCGTCACGGGCCTTTCAAGCGCCAGCGGGTAAGGAGCCATGCATTCGACACCACGCTCACGGAGCTCATGGCCATCGCGAAACCAGCGAACGCGGGCGACAACAGGCCCAGCGCGGCGAGCGGGAGACCAATGACGTTGTAGATGAAAGCCCAGAACAGGTTCTGCCGGATCTTGGCCACCGTTGCCCGCGCGATCTCGAGCGCGGCCGGCACCAAGCGCGGATCAGAGCGCATCAGCGTCACGCCCGCCGTCTCCACCGCGACGTCGGCACCCGAGCCGATCGCGATACTCAAGTCAGCGCCTGCCAGCGCCGGGGCGTCATTGACCCCATCACCGACCATGGCGACCACCTGGCCGGCCCGTTTGAGCTCGCTCACCACATCCGCCTTGCGCGCCGGCTTGACGCCCGCTTCGACCGTCTCGATGCCCACCGTCCGCGCGATCGCCGCAGCGACCGGCGCCGCGTCCCCCGTCAACAGCCGCACCGCGATGCCGCGCGCACGCAGCATCGAAACCGCCTCGGCCGATTGCGGCCGCACCGGATCCGCCAGCCCGATGAGGCCCATCACGCGGCCGGCGCGCACCACCATCAAGGTGGTCTTCGCACTATCCAACAGCCGCGTCTCATCAGTCGCGATGGCCTCCAGTTCAGCGGCCGCGACCCCCAGCGTCACCGCCAGCCGCCGATTGCCCACGCCAACGGTCTCGCCATCAACAACCGCCGTCACGCCCTCCCCAACCGTTGAGGATAGCCCCGTGGCCGGCACGCCGACCGCGCCGGTGGCCTGAGCCGCCGCCACGATCGCCTTGGCGAGCGGGTGCTCGGAGGCGATCTCCACGCGGGCCGCAAGCGCCAGCACCTCATCGCGCGTCGCGCCATAGGGCATGACGTCGGTCACAGCAGGATGCCCCTCGGTCAAGGTGCCGGTCTTGTCGAAAACGACCACCGTGACCCCGACCGCACGCTCCAACGCTTCAATATCGCGGATCAAAATGCCGTGCCGCGCCGCCGCTCCGGTGCCCGCCACCAACGCGGTGGGCGTGGCAAGGCCCAGCGCGCACGGACAGGCGATCACCAGCACGGACACCGCAGGCACCAGCGCCGCTTCCAAATCGCCGCTGATCAACCACCAGCTCCCAAACGTGACCAGCGCGATCGCAATGACGATTGGCACGAACACGGACGCCACCTGGTCCACCAGCCGCTGCACCGGCGCCTTGGAGACCTGCGCCGCCTCCACGAGCCGCACGATGCGCGCAAGCGCCGTGTCTTCCCCCGTCGCCGTCGCGCGCACCTGGAGGGCGCCGGCGCCATTGATGGTGCCGGTGATCACCGCATCGCCCACCGCGCGGGTGACCGGCAGGCTCTCGCCGGTGACGAGGCTTTCATCAAGCGTCGACG
>CALSBD010000115.1:0-8242 GCA_943373055.1 Rhizobium sp. Q54 | reverse complement strand
GCGATGATGAGCTCAGAGGCGATCTCCGAGCGCGTGCCCAGCGAGCCGACGCCGATATAACCGCGGCTCAATTCCTCCGAGACGACGCACATCGATTCCTTGCCGAGGCCCATGCCGCCGAACTCTTCGGGCAGCGTGAGGCCGAACACGCCGAGCTCAGCGAGCTTGTCGATGATCTCCAGCGGGATGTAGTCGTTCTTCAGGTGCCATTCGTGGGCATAGGGCACCACTTCCGCATCGGAGAACTTCTTCATCTCCGCGCGGATCTGCTCGAGCGTCTCATCAAGCCCACAGTCGCCGACCGTAGAGCCGTGGTGGGCGCGCATGATTTCGACAAGGCGAGCGCGGTTGGCCGCGGTGTTGCCCTCGCGCTGGAACGCGCCCAGCGTGCCGCCATGGCGCGCGAGCATCGTGGCCTGATCGAGGCCCAGGTCGGACAGCCGCACGAACTCGCCTTGGCTCATCGGCAGGCCGCCGAACACTTGGGCGAGATATTCGCCCACGCCAATCCGGACCAAGAGATCCTCGGTCTCGCCATAGCGGCCCTGGGCCGACAGGCGCGAGGCATAGTCGGCCATCTGGCGGATGCCCTCGACATAGGTAGCGAGCCAAGCCAGACCGTGGGTGGCGTGCTGCTCGGCTTCCAGAAGGCCGTTGTCGATCTTGCCGTCTTTCAAGACGCGGACGCGGACGGCGGCGATCGCCTCGGCGAACAGCGCATTCATCGCGCTCGCAGCCTCGGCGGCCGTGGCGATGGTGTCGAAGGAAGCGGCTTGGATCTTGGCGGCGACAGTCATGAGCCCATCCACGAAAGCGACAGCGCGCGGGACCATACCCAGCGCGCATGGGTGCACTGCAAAAACCACAAAAATGCGCCGTCGCCAACATCACTTTCGGCGAAGACGCCGCGTGAACCCGCCACGCGGCCTTAGGTTACACATGTGATCCAGCTTAAGATCGCGTGCGTGACGCGGCCGGATAAACCCCGCCGCCGCGATGCTCAGCCTCGCGAGGCAAGCCACACACCGGCGCAGGTGGCCAATAATCCCGCGATTTGCACCGGGCTCAAGGTCTCACCGAACAAAACATAGGTTTCCACCGCCGCGACCGGCGGCACCAAATAAATAAGCGCAGCCGCCCGCGACACCTCGCCGCGCCGGATCAAGAACAGAAGCAGCCCAATCGCCCCCACCGACAACGCGATCACCGACCATGCCATGGTCGCGACCGAAATGACATTCACGTCAAACCGCATCGGCTCCGTGACGAAGGCGAGCGGAAAGATGAGAAGGGCCGCGCCGACATATTGCCAGCCGGCAATGGCTCGAAGGTCGCCGCCCGCTAGATGCTTCTTTTGATAAAACGTGCCGTAGGTCACCGCGACCATGCCACCCACATTGATGAGGATCGGCACCGCCACCGCCCACAGCGCGGCCCCGGTCAGCCCTTCAAGCTTAGGCCATAGCGCCACCACGATGCCCAGGAACCCGATCGAAATGCCGGCCCACCGGCGCGGCGAAATGATCTCGCCAACCAGCTTGGGCGCCATCAGGGCCGTGAACAGCGGCTGCAGCGCGGCAATCAGCGCCGAAATGCCCGCCGGCAACCCCTTGGCAACCGCCCACCACACCGCACCCAAATAAAGCGCGTGTAGAAACACGCCCGAAACCAACGCATGCCGCTCACCATCGCCTTCAAGGCTCAAGGGCACGCCCATCACCTTGCAAATGAGCGCAATGGCAACGGCGGCGAGCGCGAAGCGGATCGCCAGAAACGTCAAGGGATCAGCATGGGGCGCGGCAAACCCGGCGGCGACCCAGCCGGTCGACCACAGGAACACAAACAGGATCGGCACCAGCCGCAGCCACAAGCTCAAGAGCGTCATCGGCGCGGTGTAGGCGAGCCCGCGCCGGGGGACAAGGGGTCGAACGGCGCGGCACCCCCGCATGCAGCGCGATGCATTGACGATGGCGTCGGGGACCACCCGTATTGCGCTTCGCCCGTAAACGCCGTCCGATGGCGGCATGACTGATCATTTTGAACCGCAGGCGCCCGCGTCCGTTGCCGTTCCTGCCTCGCGCTTCGCGCGGCGCTGGCGGGATGTCGGGCTTTTGGTGGCCATTGTCGGCGCGCTCGGCATCGGCTTTTTGCAGCTGCGGGCCGAGTTGCCGGTGGCGCGCGAGACCGTGGTCGGCGTCTACCAGTCCGAGACGACGGCACGCACGGCGATCGGCACCACGCAACGCATTCTCAAGCTCCGCCTCGGCGATGGCACGTTGGTGGACGCCCTGGTGCCCGGCACGCTCGATATCAAGATCGGCGACGACGTGACGGTCGAACGCCTCACGCTCGCCTCCGGCCTCGTTGAATACCGGGCCGTCCCAACGGTGAAGACCGGTCGCTGAAACCCACGGGCAGACCACAGCTCAGGATCTGACGGTACACCTAGGCCGGTCGGGCGTGGTCGAAGGCGTGGCGGGCAGCCTCAATGAGGGGTCGGTTTGATTTGGCCCACTTTGCCAAGGCGTCGAAATGGCCAATGAGCGAAACCCCAAGCTCGGTGAGCCCATAGGTCACCTGAGGCGGAATGGTTGGCTTCACGTTGCGCCACACCAGACCGTCGCGCTCCAGCTTGCGCAAGGTGGCGGTGAGCACCCGTTGGGAAATGTCGGGGATCAAGCGGCGCAGCTGCGAGAAGCGCAGCGCGCTGCGCGACAAATGCAGCAGGATCAACACGCTCCATTTGTCGCCAAGGCCGTCGATCACCGTGCGGACGGGGCAGGTCTCCGGTGTGTCACCGGCGAAGGGCGAAGGTGCAGGATCCATGACGACCCGTCGGTTACAAAAAAGTTCCTACTTCCTTTTTGATACCACATCGGGTTCGGTCTGCGAAGCCCTTCCGGTGGAAGGGATGAGCAAAGGAGAAACCCATGATGACCCGTCGTGCCTTAGCGCTGTGCGCCGCCACCTTGTCGCTTGCCTTCATTCCCGTCGGGTCCGCGCCGCGCGCGGATGATCGCGCTGTCGTGGAAACCTTCTACCGTGACTATCTCGATGCCAGCGGTCCGAAGGATAAGGCGGCCGTCGCCGCCAAGATGATGGCGCCGGACTGGAAAAGCATTGGCGACTACTCCGGCAAGTCAAAGAGTGGCGAGGCGCTGACGAAGCAAATCCTCGGCTTCCACCAATTGATCCCGGACCTCTCCTGGAAGATCGAAGAGATCCTCCAGTCGGGCAATCGCTACGTCGTGCGCGGGCGCGCCTCCGGCACGCCGAAGGGACCGTTGTTCGGCGTCGATGGCGGTGGCAAGAGCTTCACCATAATGTCGATCGACATCCATGAAGTGGTAAACGGCCGCATCACGACAACTTACCACGTCGAGGATTGGGCAGGCGCGCTTCAGCAACTGTCGGCGAAGTGACGACCCGCGTCTCACGCGGCGGCTTGGGCGCGCAAGCGCCCAGGCTTGTCGTCAGAAACGACGTCGGTGTCGCCCCTCCGAGCGCGGAGCGGGTCTCGCTCAGCGCACCGCGGTGGTGCCGCGGAACAGGTCGAACGGGGCCGGCGGGGCCTTCGCCTTGGAGCCGATCGCAACGGTCTTGCCCGGCTTCTTGGTGGCGACGATCAGCTTCTTGCCGGTCTTCTTGTTGCTGGCGAGCACGACCTTCTTGCCGGACTTCTTGTTGTTGAGTGCCGCGACCTTGGTCTTGTCCGACGCCTTGGCCAGCTTCGCCTTGCGCGACGACGGGCCATCGTTGGAGGCGACGTTGTCATAGGCCGAGCCGTAGCTGAGCGCGATGCGCGTGCCGCTCCGGCCGTGCTCGTTCACCAGGTTGAACAAGGTGCGCGCGTTGGTCGGATGCAGACGGATGCAGCCATGCGAGGCCGGACGACCCAGGCGACCGGTGTCGGTGGTGGCATGGATCGCATAGCCGCCGCGGAAGAAGATGGCGTTGTGCATCGGAGCGTTGTTGTACTTGCGCGAGAAGTAGCGCGCATGCATGCGGTAAGGCCGATACACGCCGGTCGGCGTCGTGAAGCCCTTCTTGCCCGACGAAATGGCCCAGTCGTGCTCCAGATTGCCGTCCACATACACCTTCATGCGCTGGGCGCTGAGGTCGATATTGACCGACACGCCCGCGTGGGCGAGCGAGGCGAAGGCAAACAGCGCGACGATGAACGCGGCGAAACGGGAGAGCATACGCATGAGACGACCCCTTGAACGCTGATGATTGGCAACGCGTATCAAGACCGCTGGCAGCCGGGCCGCATCGATCTCGATTGGCTTGCCCTGCCTCATTGGCCTCGACAGAGTCCGTTTTTGCGCATCTCACTTAAGAAACGCACGGAAACGCCGCCGTGTCGACTCCGAGGTTGCCCTAGCGTCGCTTGCGCAATTGCTAATCCGGCGGCGCGACCTCAGAGCACGGTGAATGAGCACTTACCGTCGCACCAACGATCGGTTAACCCTGCCGCGACCGCATGACGCTTGATACGCGCGCCGGTCGGCGCTATTGCGCGGGCCTGGCCGGGCGGCACGTGTGGAGATCGGGACATGGGGAAGACGACGAGGACGGCGCGCGCCGTCGCGATGATCGGGGTCGCGTCGATCATGTTGGGGGCCGCGTTCAGCGGCGCTCAGGCGGCGACGCCGGAGTTTCCGCGCGCGCTGACCGGTGAATTGATCGCCATCGAGCGGGAAAAGTGCCAGCAGGCGATTGCTTACGGCCAGTCCTTCTATCGCTTCACCGATGTCACCGGCGACGGCCAGGTCGATCTCGTCCTCGATTACAAGGACGCCAATTGCTACATCAAGCCGGATTTGTTCTGCCCCAATGGCAGCAACGCCCCGTGCTTCACCAAGGTCTATCAGCGCCAGGGCGGCAGCTGGAAGCGTATCTATGAGGGCACGCCCCGCTCGCTCTCCACGGCGAAGACGGCCAAGGGTTCACAGCTGGTCATTGACGGCCGTCCGCTCGGTAACTGAGCCGACGAGCGCGATCAAAACCCCTCGGGCACCACGGCGCGGATGCGGTCGGCGAGACCGGGGATGGTGAACGGCTTCGTCACCCAGCCGTCAAACGGCGCCGGCGCGTCGTCGCTGGGCGGCGCATCGGCGGTCACGGCCAGCACCGGCGCACCGGTTGCCGCCTTCAGGTCCGCCACGATCGAGCGGCCATCCACACCGGCCAGATGAAGGTCGAGCAATACCACCTGATAGGTGGCCTCAGCTGCCTTCTCGAAGGCCTCTTCGGCATCCTCCGCCAGCACCACCTGGAAGCCGAAGGCGGTCATGATCACCTTCAACACCTCGCGCATCGGCGCGTTGTCATCCACGATCAAAACGCGGCGCTGTGGCTTGGACGCGGTCGCGGGCGAGGGAGCGGCAGCTTTAGTGGCGAGCATGGGGCGTTTGACCGGTTTGATGGGGCATCAACACCGGCAACCATGCCCAAAGGGGATTTCGCTTTTGTTAACGCTGGTGCCGCCGCAACGGAAATCGCGAGTCTGTGAGCCCCGTTTCTCCCCCTAGGACACCTTGGCGAGCAAGGCCTCAACGCTTGGCAACAGCCGCTTGACGATCTCCGCCACGCCTGCCCGGTTGGGATGAATGCCATCGGCCTGGTTGAGCCCAGGCACCAGCGCCACGCCGTCCAAGAGGAAGGGGTAGTAAAGCGCGCCATGCTTGGTCGACAGATCCGCGAAGATCGGGTCGAACGCGGCGGAAAACTCTGGGCCCATATTGCGCGGCGCGGCCATGCCGGCGACCAAGGTGGGTAACGACCGGGATGCCAGCGTGCCCAGGATATCGTCGAGCGCCGCGCGCGTGGCCGTCGGCGGCAAGCCGCGCAAGGCGTCATTGGCGCCCAGCGCCACGATCACCGCCTTCGCCTCCGGATCAAGCACCCAATCAAGCCGCGCCAGGCCGTCAGCGGCGGTGTCGCCACTCACCCCGGCATTGATCACTTGAACGTGATGGCCCTTCGCTTTCAGCGCCGCCTCCAACTGAGCCGGCAAGGACTCGCCCGCGGGCAGACCCAGTCCGGCGGTCAAACTATCGCCCAGCATGACGATCTTGACCGCATCGGCGGCCTTGGCAGCGGTCATGAGGGCCAAAACCAGGCCGGCGGCCAGGGTGATGCGTCCTAATTCCTTTACCCAACCCACGTTTGGATCCTCCCAGAGCCGATCGGTTGACTGGCGTGTCGGTCCGTCGAGCCCCATATGCGCGTAAAGGTGGATATGTGGCGTCCCGTGTCGCCGATCAACCGCCGTCCGCGCGCCCCTTGGGAGTTGAGCTGTGCTATCCCCGACCGTTGCCTCGTCCACCGCCTTGCCGTTCATCTCGCTGTCCGATGTTCACTTGTCGCTCGGCCAGGGCGCCGCGCGGGTGGACATCCTTAAAGGCGCCTCGTTGTCCGTCATGGCGGGCGAGACGATCGGCGTGGTCGGGCCGTCGGGATCGGGCAAGTCGACCTTGCTGATGGTGGTCGCGGGGCTGGAGCGCGCCGACACCGGCACGGTCATGGTCGCGGGGCAGGACCTCACCAAGCTGGATGAGGATGGTCTGGCTCGCTTCCGCGGCCGCCATGTCGGCATCGTGTTTCAGTCGTTCCATCTGATCGCCAACATGACGGCGCTTGAGAACGTGGCCGTGCCGCTCGAACTCGCCGGCGAGCGCGCCGCGTTTGAGCGCGCGGAAGAGGAGCTGCGCGCCGTCGGCCTTGGCCATCGGCTCAGCCACTACCCGGCCGAAATGTCGGGTGGCGAGCAGCAGCGCGTGGCGATCGCTCGCGCGCTTGTCTCCCGCCCTGGCCTTTTGATCGCCGACGAACCGACCGGCAACTTGGATGCCAGCACCGGCAAAACCATCGCCGACCTCCTGTTCACCAAGACCGCCGAGCGCGGCGCGACCTTGGTGCTCGTCACCCACGATCCCGGCTTGGCCGCTCGCTGCGGCCGAACGGTGCACGTCGCCGGCGGACGGCTGGCGGGCGACACCAATGCCCGACGCGTCGCCGAGGGGGTTTGAGCATGGCAGCCTTCGTGGAAAGCGGCGCCCGGCCGCAAGGTCTGGCGACCGCCTGGCGCTTTGCCGTTCGCGAGATGCGCGCGGGGCTCAAGGGGTTTTACATCCTCATCGCCTGCATCGCGCTGGGCGTAATGGCGATCTCCGGCGTCAATTCCGTCTCCCGCGCCATGACCGGATCGATCGCGGCCGAGGGCCAATCAATCCTAGGCGGCGATATCGCGTTCCAGCTGGTGCATCGCGAGGCCACACCGGAGGAGGCCGCGTTCTTCCGCGCCCAGGGCCAAGTGTCCGTCGCGGCCACCTTGCGCGGCATGGCCCGCCGCACCGATACGCCCGACCAAGCGCTGGTGGAGATCAAGGCGATCGATGATCCCTATCCGCTGTTCGGCGAACTCACCGCCACCGGCGGGGGCGATGCCAAGGCCAAGCTGCAGTTCGGCGCCGATGGCCTGCCCGGCGTGATCGTGGAAGACGCCCTTTTGGCCCGGCTCGACTTACAGGTCGGCGCCATCGTCACCGTGGGCACCGCGCGCGTGCGCATCGTCGATACGCTGGCATCCGAGCCCGACAAGCTCGGCGGCGGCGGGCTTGGCTTCGGCCCGCGCCTGTTGATGACCATCCCCACCTTGGAAGCGACCGGCCTCATTCAGCCGGGCTCGCTGATCCGGTGGCACTATCGTCTCAAGCTGGACGGCACCGTCACGCCTGCGCGTCTCACCGACCTCGAAGCCCGCGCCAATGCCGCATTTCCCCAAGCCGGCTGGGAGGTGCGCTCAAGCGGCAATGCCGCCCCGGGCCTTTCGCGCCAGATTGAGCGGTTCGCCCTATTCCTCACCCTTGTCGGCCTCACCGCCCTCGTGGTCGGCGGGGTGGGTGTCGCCAATGCGGTGCGCGCCTATCTCGATTTGAAGCGCGAGACGATCGCGACCTTCAAGTGCCTGGGCGCATCGGGCGGCTTCGTGTTTTCGGTCTATTTGATCCAGGTCGGCCTGCTTGCATCCATTGGCATCGTCATCGGCCTGCTCTTGGGCGCCGCAATCCCGTTCGTGGCGGCCTATTTCTTGTCCGATATCCTGCCCATTGAGGCGCACGCCACCGTCTATCCCGCTGAGCTGGTGCTTGCCGCGCTGTATGGCCTGCTGACGGCGTTCGCGTTCGCACTGTGGCCGCTCGGGCGCGCCCATGACGTGCCGCCGACCGCGCTGTTT
>CALSBD010000114.1:0-8313 GCA_943373055.1 Rhizobium sp. Q54 | reverse complement strand
GTCACCTTGGAAAAAGGCGGCCAGCTGCGCGGCTGTATCGGCTCCTACGAGCCCGTCAATCCGCTAGTGCGTGATGTGGTGCAAAACGCCTGGAAGGCCGGCTTCCGCGACCCGCGCTTCAAGCCCGTCTCGAGCGATGAGCTGGCTGATCTCACCTTGTCGATCTCGCTTCTGTCGACCCCACGCATCATGTCGATCAGCGGTGAGCAAGAGCTGATCGACACGTTGGTGCCTGGCCGCGACGGCTTGATCCTGGCGGGGGCCGGCAAGAAGGCGATCTTCTTGCCCAAGGTGTGGACGTCGCTGCCCGATCCGCGCCAGTTCGTCCGCCAACTCAAGCTGAAAGCTGGCCTTGCCGCTGATGCCTGGCCGGCCGACATGAAGGCGGCGCGCTACACGGTTGAGACCATCGGCTAGCGCACTTTTCGATCGGACAGCATCCGTTCGGCACTCTGGCAAAGAGCTATTTAGCCAACGAATGATCCGCCGAGATCATCCTCGATATAGGTGCGGATGATCGCTTCGAAGCTCGCGTCGGCCGTGAAGCCCAGCGCCAACGCGCGCTTGGTGTCGAAATTGCGCGGCCAGCCGGCGACGATGCGCTCAATGAACGGATCCGGCTCGCGGCGGATGCGGGCCGCGACCTTAGCGCCCGCGACGGTCGTCAGCGCATCGATCTGTTCGCCCACGGTCACCGACAGCCCCGGCATCGACACATTGCGCCGCGCGCCGAGCGCGGTGAGATCCATGGTCGCGGCATGCACGAGAAAGCCGACGGCGGCGCGCGGGCTGGCGTGCCAGTGGCGCACATCCTCTGAGACCGGCAACACCGCGTCGATTCCATTGAGCGGCTCGCGGATGATGCCGGAGAAAAAGCTCGACGCGGCCTTATTGGCCTTACCGGGACGCACGCAAATCGTCGGCAGCCGAATGCCGATGCCGTCGAAGAAGCCGCGGCGTGAATAGTCGGCTAATAAAAGCTCGCCGATCGCCTTCTGCGCGCCATATGAGGTGAGGGGTTGGCGGTCGAACTCGTCGCCGATCGCGTCGGGGAACGGCGCGCCAAACACGGCGATCGACGAGGTAAACACCACGCGCGGTCGGTAGCCCTCACCGATCTTGCGGATCGCATCGAACAAATGCCGCGTCCCGTCGAGATTGATGCGATAGCCCTTGTCGAAGTCGGTTTCGGCTTCGCCCGAGACGATGGCGGCCAGATGGAAGATCACGTCGGGCTTGTGTGCCACGATGTGCGCGCACTCCTGCGCATCGGCGATATCGCCCACCCGATGGCGGATCGTGAACGGCGCGGGCGCCACGCCCTCGGCCGCCACCATGTCGGCCAACAGCACGTCGCTCACCGCGCGCCCGCCCAGCTGCCCCTCTTGCGTGAGCCGCGCCAAAAGCTTGCGCCCAACCATGCCGGCGCCGCCGATGATGACGATTTTCATGGATCCTCCAAAGAGACGTCTGTCATTGGGCGTCGGTGATAAAGACTTCGCCGCCAGCGCCGCGTCGAATGTCAACGATCCGCCCAGCAATGTCCATGGACGGCTGCAGCCATTCCAAAGTCAGCTGGAAAAGCGCGATTTGACCGGCGCGCGGCAGGTTCGGCGACATGATGATCAAGCCGGAGTGCGTCGGCGCCGCGCGCGCCAGGCGGCGGAAGTCGCGTCCATTGTTGGTCACGACGACCAGTCTGGCGGCCTGAGCAAACGTAAAGAGAACGAGGTCCGTTTCGCCTCCAAGACCGACATCAACCGCGCTCGTCGCGTTATAACCAAAGTCACGGGCTGTGATTTTAAGCAAAGGTGTTAGACACTCATCGATCAAGAAATGAGGGTCGTGCACTCAGCCCGCACCTCTCTCGCTCCAGTCACGGGCCGCGGGAATAGCGTTGGCCGGAAGCATCGGGAAATCCTGATAGATGTCGGCTTCCGAATGCCCAGCCTCCAAATAGGCAACTACCATCGCCACGGGAACACGAGTGCCAACAAAGCACGGCTCTCCGCTCAAAATACCCGGGAGGCTAGCAATCAGAGCGGTAGTTGAGGGCTCTCTTTGGGGTTTGCTGTGAACCGGCGGACCGTTTACTTCAGCCATGCCGGCGTCAAGCGTCATTCGGGTAAGTGCCGGCGCCTTTTGGTGTGCGGCTAAATTCCGCACATGCGACGGCTCCTCGCCAGGATGAGACGAACGCGTGTTATCATCCACGTCCGCGTCCGGTCGTGCCTTAGCTTGGTTGTCGTCGCGGGGGGCTGGCGTCTTCACACAGTGCACTCCTATCATAGGGGTTGTACCATGGGAGAGTTCGCTTGTCTAATCAGCCACCCCTTCGCCCCCGCCTCACAAGCTCCACCCACCGTCAATGATCGCCGACGTGCCGGTCGTGAAGGCGCTCTCATCGGAGGCAAGGTAGACGGCGAGGGCGGCGATTTCGGTGGCTTCGCCGAGCCGGCCCATCGGCTGGCGGTCGATGAACATCTGGCGCGCCTCGGCGACCGACTTACCGGTCGTTTGCGCAAGCGCCTCGATGCGGCTGTCAAGCGAGGGCGATTGCACGGTGCCGGGGCAGATCGCGTTGCAGCGCACGCCACGGCGAATGAAGTCGGCGGCCACCGCGCGCGTGAGGCCAATGACGGCCGCTTTGGTCGCGCCATAGACGTAGCGATTGGGCGCGCCCTTGATGGAGGAGGCGGCCGAGGCGATGTTGATAATCGAGCCGCCGCCCTTGTCGAGCATGCCCGGCAGGAACGCCTTGATCATCCGGTGCATCGACTTCACGTTGAGATCAAACGAGAAATCCCAATCCGCCTCGCTCGTCTCCAGCACCGAACCGTGATGGACGAAGCCGGCGCAATTAAACAGGATGTCGACCGGGCCAACCTTGGCCGCCAAGGCCTCCACCGCCTTGGTGGAGCGCACGTCGAGCTTCATGCGCTTGGAGACACCGGTGCCTTTGAGGTCGTCGAGTTTATCAACCGACAAGTCGGTCGCGATCACCTTGGCGCCTTCGCGGGCGAACGCAATGGCCGTCGCCTGTCCGATGCCCGCACCCGCCGCTGTCACGATCGCGGTCTTGCCCTTTAAACGTCCTGCCATGGTGTCCTCCGTTTTGTGTTCTTGCTGTTGATTGCTGTTGGTGGGGTTCAGGATGCGGCAGCGGGCGCGCTCATGAAGATGAGGACCCGATCGGCGATCAGCTCCAACCGGTCGGTGTTGAAGCCGCGCCGCTCATACCAGGGGACCGCCTTGTTCTTGGTTGACGACATCAGCTTGACCAGCGGTCGGCCGAGCGCGCGGGCGCGGGCAAACGTGGCATCCATCAGCGCGCCGCCCAGCCCCCTGCCGGCCACACGCTCGCTGGTGCCGATCGATTCCAGATACACATGGTCGGGCTCAATGAGGAGCACGAGGCAGCCGATCGGTCCGGCCGCGTCTTCCGCGAGCCAAATCTCCGCCTCGCGCAACAGCTTGCCGTAGTCCCAGGTGAGCGGGATCGGCGTGGTGCCGATGTCGCGCGCGGTGCGAGCATAGGCATCGGCTTGCGCGGCCTCGACCACCGGCAGATCCGTCACCAGGGCCCGGCGTAGTGTGAAGGCGCCGGTTTGAAGCGTCCGCGCGGCCAGCGCGCCAAGCGCGCAGCGCTGCGTACCGTCGGCTTGGAAGTTGGTGGGATTGAGCCACAGCTCGAAGGCTCGCTTGAGGGTCGGCCATTCGCCGTCGAGGATCGCGTACCAGGCCGTATCCCGGTTCGCCCCCTTCATCACCATGTGCTGGCGAAACACCCCCTCGAACGTGAAACCGAACCGGTCCGCGGCGCGCCGCGACGGAGCGTTGAGCGCATTGCACTTCCATTCGAAGCGGCGATAGCCGAGATCTTCGAAGGCGTGACGCATGAAAAGATAAATGGCCTCGGTCGCACCCGGCGTGCGCTGCAGCGCCCGGCCCCACAAAATCGCGCCCACCTCGATCACGCCATTGGCCGCATCAATGCGCATCAAGGACGCGCGTCCGACCGCACGGCCGGTGGCGCGGTCAATGACGGCGTAAAAGAAGGGATCGGTCTTTGGCGCCGCCGCCGCGACCCAGGCGATCACCTCGGCGCCGTCGACCGGTGGGTACTCGGACAAATAGGCGTAGTCCGCCTCAAGCCCCGGTCCGCACAGTGCGGCGGCGAGGTCGGCCGCATGGGCCATCGTCAGCCGCTCCAGCCGCACGAACCGGCCTTCCAGGGGGCGACCATCGGGCAACGGGCGCGCGTGCCAGGCGGACAGAGCGCTCATCGAAAAATCGTGATCGTGGTCGACAAGATACCGGCCTGCGCGGTCGCTTGATACCGGTTCGGCCCGGTCTGGTTCAGGGTCATGGCCACGTCATTGCCACGCGTCAACTCAAGCTGGTTGCCCTCCAGGCTCCAGCCGGAGATGCCGGTGACCAGCGATCCGGTGCCGCAACTGGCTTGCGCTTGCCCGGCGGTCGCCTCGGGCGGGCCGTAAAACGCCAGCGTGCACGACTGGTTGGTCGAGCTGGAATGCATGGTCCAAACGCCCGGCATTCCGCTTCCGCCGGTGGGCGGCGGAATGGCGAAACCGGTGCGCGCGGGCGCGGTCGGCGCCGCCGGTGTTGCCGGCGGTGCGCTGAAGCCGACCGAGGTGGTGGTCGTTTCCGTGGTGACCGTGCGGCCATCGGGGCTCACGGTCGTGCGCTCGCTCGTCGTGGTGCGTGAGATGCTCGCCGGCTCGGGGGCTGCCACGCGCGGCGCGCTGGTGGTCGGCTCGCCGGGTGCTGGCGGCAACAGGCCGGTGCGCCCCGTGGGTCCGCTCGGGCCCGGCAAGGGCGCCGGCGCGGGCGTCACGGTGGTCTCAAGGGTATCGCACCCCGCCACCAAACCCGCCGTCAAGCCAACAATGAGCCATCCTCGCCAAGCCGAACCCTTCAAGACCATGTCGGATCTCCCGTTTCACGCGATCGACGCCGTGCCGCTCAATGGTTGTCGCGCGGCAGGCCCTTGGTTTGCGCGATGCGTTGATAGTTCACCGCCGGTTTCAAAACCATGCCATTGCCTAGCTGGTCGACAATGCCGCGCTGAATTTCCTGCCAGGGCGTTTGGTGGGCGGGATAGCGATAGCCACCGGACGCCTCAAGGGCCGCGCGCCGCTCGTCCATCTCGGCCTGTGACAAAAGAAGGTCGACCCGCCGCGCCTTGAGGTCCATGCGCACCCGATCACCAGTCTTGAGCAGCGCCAACCCGCCGCCAACCGCCGCTTCGGGCGAGGCGTTGAGGATGGAGGGCGAGCCCGACGTGCCTGACTGCCGCCCGTCGCCGATGCAGGGCAGCGAATTGATGCCGCGCTTCAAAAGCTCCGCCGACGGCCGCATGTTGACCACCTCCGCCGAGCCGGGATAGCCCACCGCGCCCACCCCGCGCATGAACAAGATCGACGTCTCGTCAATGCCCGTCGACGGGTCATCGACCCGGTGGTGATAGTCTTCAGGCCCGTCAAACACCACCGCGGTGCCCTCGAACGCTTCGGGATCGTTCGGGTTCGACAGATAGCGGGTGCGGAACTCATCTGAGATCACGCTGGTCTTCATGATGGCATTGTCAAACAGATTGCCGCGCATGACGAGGAAGCCCGCGTCCTTGACGACCGGGTTGTCGAACGGGCGGATCACGTCGGCATCGCTGGTGCGCGCGCCGCGGCAGTTCTCGCCCATGGTCTTGCCGTTGACGGTGAGCGCGTTTTCGCGCACCAGCCCCTGGCTCATCAGCTCCGCCATCACCGCGGGCAGGCCACCGGCGCGATAATACTCCTCGCCCAAATAGTGGCCGGCCGGCTGCATGTTGACGAGCAGCGGCACCTTGAGGCCGACTGTTTCCCACTCGGCGATATCCAGATGCACGCCGACATGGCGGGCGATCGCGTTGATGTGGATGGGCGCGTTGGTCGAGCCGCCGATCGCCGAGCACGCCACGATGACGTTTTCAAACGCCTCGCGGGTCATGATGTCGGAGGGTTTGAGGTCTTCCCACACCAGTTCGACCGCGCGTCGGCCGGTCTCATAAGCGATCTGGCCGCGCTCGCGATAGGGAGCGGGGATGGCGGCCGAGCCCGGCAGGGACATGCCGAGCGCTTCGGCAAGCGCATTCATGGTCGATGCGGTGCCCATGGTGTTGCAATGGCCGACCGAGGGCGCCGAGGAGGCGACCATGGTCATGAATTCATCATAGCCGATCTCGCCGCGCGCGAAGGCCTCTCGGCCCTTCCAGACCACCTGGCCCGAGCCGGTCAGCTTGCCCTTCCAGTAGCCGTTGAGCATGGGCCCGCCGGACAGCACGATCGCGGGGATGTTCACCGTCGCCGCCGCCATCAGGCAGGCCGGCGTGGTCTTGTCGCAGCCGGTGGTGAGCACGACGCCGTCGAGCGGATAGCCGTACAGCACCTCGACGAGCGAGAGATAGGCAAGGTTGCGATCAAGTGCTGCGGTCGGCCGCTTGCCGGTCTCCTGGATCGGGTGCACCGGGAACTCGATGGCTACGCCACCGGCCGCATGAATACCGTCGCGGACCCGCTTGGCGAGATCGAGATGGTGCCGATTGCACGGCGACAGATCCGAGCCCGTTTGCGCGATGCCGATAATCGGCTTGCCGGACTGCAGCTCGCCGCGGGTGAGGCCGAAATTGAGATAGCGCTCCAGGTAGAGCGCGGTCATGTCCGGGTTGGAGGGATTGTCAAACCACTCTTGCGACCGCAACCGCTTCTTCGACCCCTCATCACCCGACATCACACTCTCCTCCCGCCCCAACCATCTTGTTGATTTGCGTGGGCGGGAGCATGCGTCGAAAGACGGGGCAAGATCAACGGGGCGTTGGGGCGTGAACCCGGTGCCAGTCGATCATGAGAGGCATGCGAAAACAGACCGCGCCGGACGTCTCGACCGTTCGCCAATCCCGCCGCACCACACAGTACCGCCTCCCGGTCGCCGGGAAGCGGCACGATGCTGGCGTGGCGCCCGTCGATCAAATGCCGCCGATGGCGATGTACTTGATGTCGAGGTAGTCGTCGGTGCCGTACTTGGAGGATTCGCGGCCTAGGCCGGAGTCCTTGACGCCACCGAACGGGGCGACCTCGGTGGTGATGACGCCTTCATTGACGCCGACCTGACCGAACTTCAGCCCCTCCGCGACGCGGAACGCGCGGCCCAGATCGCGGGTGTAGAAGAAGCACGCAAGGCCATAGGGCGTGGAGTTGGCGAGCCGGATCGCGTCGGCTTCGGTCTCGAACTTGAACAGCGGCGCCATCGGGCCGAAGGTTTCTTCCTGCGCGAACACCATGTCGGGCGTGGCGTTGGTAATCACGGTTGGCTCGAAGAACGTGCCGCCAAGTTCATGGCGCTTGCCGCCGGTGGCGATCGAGCCGCCCTTGGCGAGCGCGTCGGCGACGTGGCGTTCGACCTTGGCGATCGCCGCGTCGTTGATCAGCGGGCCCTGATTGACGCCGGCTTCCAGGCCATTGCCGACCTTGAGCTTCTTGACCTCGGCCGCGAAGCGCGCGGCAAAGGCGTCGTAGATGCCGGCCTGAATGAAGAAGCGGTTGGCACACACGCAGGTCTGGCCGGCATTGCGGAACTTCGAGGCCATGGCGCCGGCGATCGCGCGATCCAGATCGGCGTCGTCGAACACGATGAAGGGCGCGTTGCCGCCCAGTTCCATCGACACCCGCTTCATGTTGGCGGTCGCCCGCGAGGCCAGCATCTTGCCGACCGGGGTGGAGCCGGTGAACGTGATCTTGCGCACCAGCGGGTTCTCGATGAACTCGTCACCGATCGGCGCTGGGATGCCCGTCACAATATTGACGACGCCATCGGGGAAGCCGGCTTCTTGTGCCAGCGCGCCCCAAGCCAGGCCTGAATAGGGGGTGAGTTCCGCCGGCTTGCAGACGACCGTGCAACCGGTCGCCAGCGCCGCGCCGATCTTGCGGCCGAGCATGGAGGAGGGGAAGTTCCACGGCGTGATGGCACCAACCACACCCACCGGCTCCTTGACCACCAGGATGCGACGGTCGGCCATCGGCGCGGGGATCACGTCGCCATAGATGCGGCGGGCTTCTTCGGCGAACCACTGCACATTGGCGGCGGACGAGAGCACTTCGCCCTTGGCTTCGGCGACCGGCTTGCCCTGTTCCATGGTGAGAAGCTCGGCGAGCGCGTCGACGTTCTCACGGATCAGGCGGGCGAGCTTGTGGAGAAGATCGGCGCGCTCTTGCGCGGTCTTCTTGGCGTAGGCCGGGAAGGCGGCGTGGGCGGCTT
>CALSBD010000113.1:0-8320 GCA_943373055.1 Rhizobium sp. Q54 | reverse complement strand
TCATTTCTCGCATCCACAATTCGACGGCATGGGGGGCCTTAAATGTTGGGGGGGCCTATCGGGGAACCGGTGGTCGGGCAGTCGCGGCCATAAATCCGAACAAATAAGATTTTATGAATGTATTTAAAGCACCCCATCAGAAGCACGTTACGCTACGTCAACTAGAGCTATAGGGTGGATAAAAAGGTGGGTAAAGCACCACTAACGCACGGGCTTCATATTTAATTTCAATGCGTTAGATAGAATGCCTGGTGCCGCCTACGTGATTCGAACACGTGACCCCATCATTACGAATGATGTGCTCTACCGGCTGAGCTAAGGCGGCGCCGGGATGGGTGATAGTCGCAAATCGGGCAAGTGACAAGCCATTTTTGGTGGCAGGCGGGGGCGGCGTCGTACGGCTAGGGCGTGGCGTTCTTAAGCGGCTTATGGTGTTGTCGATGGGTGATTCGAGGCGTTTTGAGGTGACCCGTGGCGCGATCCCTGCTGCCCCAAGCGTGGCTAGAGCGCGCTATACAGCTGTTGCCAAGCTCGCGGCCGCGCCTTGCCATGATGCCGCGCGGGGTCGCCACGCGGTTCACCGATCTTCTCCTGTTCACCGTGTCGGTGCTTGATCATTTGGGCATCAAATCGATAATTCACTACGGCACGCTCTTGGGCGCCGCGCGGCTCGGCACGCCGCTGCCGTGGGACGAGGATCACGATTTATTCGTCTATGACGTGACACGCGAGGAGATCGAGACCCGGGTTCGTCCGATCTTGGAGGCGCATCACTACGCGACTGTGTGGGACCAGCGCGGCTTTCTGTGGGTGCGCGAACGCCACTGGATGGCCGGGTCTGGGCACCTGGGCCTTGCTTTCTTGCCGCCGCTGGTCGATCGCGTTGAGGACCTGCCGGTATGGAAAGGCGGCGCGCCGCATTTGGCCGTCGGCGAGTTGGAGCCGCGGATTGTCCTCCCGTTGGCCGGCAGCCATGTCCATGGACCGGCTGCGACCGAGCGATTGTTGAGCCGGCTTTATGGCGAAAGCGCCAGTGTCGCCGTCATGGCGCGCTTCAATCCCACGCCGATTGAAGCCGAGACACGTGCCTTCTGGCAGGCCGCACGCACGCCTGAGCGGCTCGATTGGGCGGCTATCTCGGCCCGCTTTCAGGCCCGCTCGCGCTGGCGTCACCTGGTTGGCTTACCCTGGTGGTGGTTTAATGGCGGCTACATCATCGGCATCAATAAGCTGAAGCGCTGGGCGGCGGCCCGCCTTGCGGCGTCGCGGTCTGGGTCTGATCTCAATAGATAGACTCAAATTTCAAGGAAGCGGAAACTGGTTCTTGGATAAAGTAACGTGAAATCAAAGACCTAGAGCGCCTCAGCCAACAGCCTTGGAATCACGATCGATTGGCAACGCGCCCAATGGCTGGCGTCGTCTACCTCACCCCACACGAGGTCTTCGACATGCTCGGTGCGCACCTCGAATGTCTCGCACAACGATACCACGCCATCGGTCTCATAGTGGCCAGCCGGCCGCGCCGTGAGGATCGCCTCCATGGCATCGAGCAGCCCGCGGGAGAACCGGCAAATGCCGACAAACTCTCCCACCACCGGCCCGGCCAACTCGTGTGGGATTTTGCTCAGCCCACGCAGCCGCCCGCCGGGGGCGTCGACCCAGACCTCGTCGCCCGCTTGAGTGAAGCCGGAGGTTAGGATGACATCGCCATGCGACGCGCCGACCAGCCGCTCCAGCGCGCGGCGCTCATACAGGAGATCGGATTCAAGCACGATCAGATCGTCGCCGATCCGCCGGTGCGCCAGCATCAGCGAGCGCAAGGAGCCGGTGGTGGCAAACGCGTCATTTTCAATGAGCGTCGCCCGATCACTCAAAGCTTGATAGTGCGCTTTGCCATACCCGACAACAATATAAGTGGGCCCCAAGCCTAACGCATCCACCAAGGCAACCGAACGCTCCACGAATGTGGTCTCGCCGATCGGCAACAACCCCTTAGGCCTTTCAAAGCCAAGCCGAGAGCCCATGCCGGCGGCCAAGATCACAACGGTCATTGGAGTGTCCCCGTGGCCCTGGCCGGTATGAAATCGGCGCAGGAATGCTGATCAAAGCGTGGAATAGATGCTGATGGCGAAGTCGATATCATCGAACACCCGGCCACGGCCCTTCTTAAGCACCAGCGCGCGGCTGCAATACTGGCGGATGGTGTGGACGTCGTGGCTGACGAGGATCATCGCGCAGTCCTTGCGCTTGACGAACAGCTCGTCATGGCAGCGCCGGTGGAACCGTTGGTCGCCCACGGCGATCAGCTCGTCGATGAGCATGCATTCAAAGTCGATCGACAGGGTGAGCGCAAACATCAGGCGTGCGCGCATGCCGCTGGAATAGGTGCGCACCGGCAGCCGCAGGTTTTTGCCCAGCTCCGCGAAGTCATCGACAAACGCGATCATGTCGGGAATGGATTTCTTGTAGATGCGGGCGATGAAGCGGATGTTGTCGAGGCCACTCATGGTGACGTCGAAGCCACCACCGAGCGCCACCGGCCACGACATCGACATGCCGATGTCGATCTCACCGCTGGTTGGTAGCTCCACCCCACCGATGATCTTCACAAGCGTCGATTTGCCGGCACCATTGCGGCCCAACACCGCGATCTTCTCGCCCTGAGCCACGCTGAAGGAGATCCCATCCAGCACCCGCTTGGTGCCAAATTGGGTGTGGTACTCCTTCACGATATTGGTCATGCGGATTTCGCGCTTGGTGGAGGCCGGCGCCGCCTCACCAACCTTCAGCGACGCGGGCACCAGCTTTGGCGGAGACAGAAGCGTCTGGCCGGTCACTTCATGCGCTCCATCGTGACTTCGGCGATCGAGCTGACCATCTTGTAGAGGCTGAAGAAGGCGGCAAGCCCGCCAAGGATCCACAACAACCGCCGGGGATGTTCCGGCCGATCGGCGGGCTTGGGCTCGACGATGCGCTCCAGATACAGCCGGCGCACCAGCGCGTCCTGGCGGGCCCGCTCCAGGCTGACGAGCGAGCTGGTCAGCGCCTTGATCGCCAAATCCTTCTCTAAATTGAGCTTTTCGTACTCAGACAGCTTGGTAACCAGCGAATTGCCGTCGCCCACCACGGCACTGCGCTGCTTGACGATTTCATCCTGCAGGGCTGCGCGCTGCGAGCGCAGCTGCGCCAGCCGCGGGCTCGTCGGGCTGCGCTGCTCGACAGTGGCGATCTGCGTGTCGATCTGCGCGAGTTCAAGAACCAGGCGGTTGCTCAGCTCCAGCGTCGCCGCCGACTGGCGCGCCGGGTCAATGATCAGTTCGGTGTTGCGATACAGCGTCAGCCGATCCTGAATTTCCTTCACACGCGTCTCGTTGCGCGCCACGAGATCTTCGGCGAACGCCACCGCATCGCGCCGCGCCCGATCATTGAGCCGGTTCACGAGCGCTTCGGCCTGGGTCAAGATCGCAATCGAGAGCTCATTGGCATCGGCGGGTTGGAACGCGCGCACCTTCAGGGTCATGATCGCGTTGCCGCTATCGACCTTGACGGTGACGAAGTCGGCGAACGTCTTGTAAAGCGACTCCATGGTGTCGCGTCGCCAGAACGCGGAATAGCTGCTGAGAAAGTCCGCTTCGGGCCGATCAAGCTTTGCCTTCAGGTCGTGGGTCTTCAACAGGGCCTCGACGAGATCGCGCGATTCCACATAGGCCTTGACCACGTGGCTGTTCTCATCCGCCGTGGCTAGACCCGATTGCTGCAGCGTGCCGCCGCCCATGGGGCCGACGGCATCCACATTAGAGCTTTGACGCAGGATAAACCGGCTTTCGGTCTCGTATTGATCAGCTGCGATGAAGCCGAAGTAGATGATCCACAGCGTCATCGGCAGCACGAACAGCACCGCGAACAAGAACCGCTTAATGCGATCAAGGATCTTGATGATCTCATCCGACCGATGGAACGTCGCGTCGGGTCCGTAGGCGGCCGGCACGTTCGACATGACGTGCGCCAGCGGACCGTCGGGTGAGACGGGGGCAAGCACGAGCGCTTGCTCTTGCGGCTGTTGGCTAGGGCTCGTCGACATGGTCAGGCGCGCTCCATCACCCCGGTCGCGGCGGTGGTCAAGGCCACCCGCGCGCCCTTAGCTTTCAAAGTCGGCATGCTCGCGCGCCCCCACGAACAACAGCCATGCCATGGCATAGGCCATCAGGCCAAACAAGAACGTGGTGATGATGAGCCGCCAGCGGCGCGGCTGCGTGGAGGTATCGGGCAGATGCGGAAACGCAACCGTTTCGATGTAGATGCGTTGCCGCCGAGCCTCCTGGCGTGCGTTTTCAAACGCGTTGGTCGCAGCCACGAGCGCGCGCTCGGAAAACTCCCGCTCCAACACCAGCCGTTCGTAATTGCCGATCTTGTTGGCAAGCGACGAATCAGTCCCCACGATGTCCGACCGGCGCTCGTCGATCTGCCGCTGCAGCGCCTGAGCGCGCGCCTCCAACGCGGGAATATTGGGATTGAGCGGCGACTTCTCCCGCGTCTGTTGGATCAGCACCCGCAAGGAAGCCAACTCCGCCGTGAGGCTCGTGATCAGCTGCACGGTGCCACCGGTCTGACTGCCCGGATCAAGCATCATTTCGCGATTGCGGAACTCCGTGAGTGCGGCCTGGGTGGCGATCACCCGCTCCTCCGCCGCGCGCATGGTTGTCTCGGCATGGGAAATGCTGTCAGCCTGTGCCCGGTTGTTCATCCGGTTCACGAGCGACTCGCCGAGCAACAGCAGCTCCTTAGCGATCGCCTGGCTGTCCTCAGGGCGGAATGATTGCACGGTCAAGGTGGTGATGCCGGTCTGCGGGTCGTAATACACTTCCACATAGCGCTGATACTGCCGATAGAGCGCTTCCACCGTGGTGTCCGGCCAGACGCGCCCATAGCCGGCCCAGATGTCCGCTTCGGGGCGGTTGAGCATCTCAGCAAGCGGCACGCGCTTGGAGAGGTCGATCACCGCGTCGCGCGAATGCAGATACTCCAAGACCGCGAACGCGTCGTCCTTGGCATTGGCGATGCCAAACGCGCGAAACACCACGGCCAAGCCACCAATGTTGGAATTGGAGATGCCGCGCACGATGAAGCGCGCCTCCGAGACATAGCGGTCGCTGGCGATGGCGAGCATATAGGTGGTCATCAACGTGAACGGCAGCAGGAACAAGCTGAGGAACAGCAGCCGATTGAACGACATCCACGGCGGCAGACGATCCCGCCACGAGGCATGCGTCACTAAGGGCGCATCGCTCTGGGGTGGCTTGGGAAGTCTGAGATGCTGGTTCATGCCATCCGCCCGGTCGCATCGACGCCATCAGGCCCCGTGCCCGACACCGCGATGGCCACACCACCTTGCCCAAAATGCCCCAGGCGCCGCCACGCGCCAAGACGTCTCCGGCTCACCACGTCATCCAGACGCCAAACACGCGAGCGCCAGAGCGATACAGGCGCCAGACCCCAAAACGCAAAGCGATCGTCGAGCGCCTCCGGCCTGCGTCTCGCGATGCGGCAAAGCCGGAGTATTACCCCGTCTCAACCGCGCCAACCTTGCACAAATCACGCTATTTGGCCGCTGTTTTCTTTTGCTAATTTACGGATCGGTCAATTTCGTGGCAAGGCCTATATCCGACGGGCACCTGAACGCCCGTCTTCAGACCACCACAACCTGCCGGGAGAGGGCATGTTCGCAACACTTGCCCTCATCGTCTGCGCTGGGTTCCTGGTCACCCACATCTCAACCGCCGCTTTAGCCGGCTGGCGCCTCACCCGCCCTCCCCGGCCCCGACCGGCATCAGCGCCCCGCCACTCGGTCGGCGTGATCGTGTCGCTGAGCGGTTTGCCGGAGCGCAACGCTCACACGGCTCTCACCGCGCTGCGCCTGTTGCCGCACGTCGAAACGATCCTGTTTTGCGCCTTCAGCGCCGATGAGCCGATTGTAGCGCCGGTGCAAGCCGCCCTCGCCGACATCGACCCGGCTAGGGCGCGCGTGCTGATCGGGCGGGCCCGCCACACCGTCAATCCCAAGCTCGACAATATGGACAAGGGGCTCGCGGCGCTGACGACCGATGACATCCTGGCCCTTGACGGCAATATCGACGTGCCGGCCGATCTCCTGGACCGGCTCGCCGCGCGGCGAGATGCGAAGACCGGTGTCGTTTCCGCCAACGCCGTGGGCAGCGCGCCGGGTTCGTTTGGCGCCGAGGTCGAGTGTCAGTTCCTCAACACGCTCTACGCGCGCTGGCTTTTGACATCGGACACGTTCGGCGGCGGCTACGCGATCGGCAAGGTCTTCATGCTCAGCCGTGCGCTCCTTAATTCAGGTGGTCCCGACGCGTTGGCAACTGATGTTGCCGAGGACGCCGCCGCCACCAAGCTTGCGTGGCGCTTCGGCCTCGCGGTGCGCCAGACTGATCGACCGGTCGACCAGCCCTTGGGCGTGCGCACGCTTGGCCAGGTTTGGAGCCGCATGGCGCGCTGGGCGCGGTTGCGCCAACGCTCCTATCCCGCGCTCTATGCGATCGAATGGGCGATGACGCCGTGGGTGGCCGCGGCCGCCGGCGGGGCGGTCGCCGGGCTCAACGGGATCCCTTTCGCCTGGGGCATCGGCGCCGTATTGGCGCTGTGGTACGCGGCCGAGGCCGCTTTGGCGCGGGTCGCCGGCTGGCCGTGGGGACCGCGCGCGATCTTGGCCGCCTTTGTGCGCGACGCGATGGCGTTGGCGATCTGGCCGTTGCCGTTCATCTCCGCGCGCTACGAATGGGCCGGTCAGGCCGTCTCTCTCAACGGCGAGAACGACCCACGCGCGGGCTAATCCGCGGCGAAACGCGGCATCAATTCGCGAGCGACTGTGCCGCGTTGGCCGCGCTAATGCCGGTGACCACCGGAGCGACAGTGGTGTTGAACAGGTTCAGGACCTTCTGCGCATCCGCCGCGAAGGCATTGGGCACATACAACACATCGCCCATGCGCACATGGAACGTCTGCGCGGCCACCAGATGCCGCGGGTCGCGCATGTCGACCTTGTAGACCACGTTCACCTCAGGCCCGGACAGCGCAAGCCGCGAATTCGGCCGCACGGCCAACACGTTGCTGCTCATCTCGCGGCGCAGGATGAACACGCCGCTCGCGTCGGCGCGGAAGTCGAGAAGACCGCCGGCCTTGGCGATGGCATTGGTGAGCACGATGCTCTCCTCGCCCATCGGGATCTCGGCATTGGCGCCGGTCGCACCCAGGGCGACGAATGTCATCGGACGGCGGCTCAGGATGAGCGTGTCGTTGGGCCGCATGAAGATATTTTCGCTCGGGCTGCGCGCCAGCTTGGTGAATGGCACCTCGACCGTACGGTTACCGCGCTTGAGCGCCACCATCGTCTCGTGGGCCGGGCCGCGCAGACCGCCGGCGAGTGCGATGATATCGAGCACCCGCTGGCCATTGGGCATCAACGGGATTTGCGCGCCGGCAGCCACGTCGCCGGTCACGGTCACGGTGCTTGATACGCCGCGCGTCACGGTGACGAGCACTTGCGGCTCGATCGCCTTGCCGGTGAGCCGTGTCACGATGGTGCGTTCCACCGCCTCAGGCGACTGCCCGGCCACCCGCACGCGGCCCGCATAAGGCACGGTGATGGCGCCGTCGCTGCCGACGATCTGATCGGGAATGTTGGCGTTCGCCGACCCCGCCGCCACGCCGGCGATCGAGCTCGACGAGAACAGGCCACCGCTGCCGGCTTCCCAAATGCTCACGCGCACCAGATCGCCAATGCCGATTCGCAGCGCCACCGGGCCCTTGCCGTCGGCGAGGCTGCCCAGCGTCGGCCGCGGCTGCGGCCGCACGCCCGCGTCGATGATCTCTTCAAGGCTGATGAGTTCGTAGTCCACCGACGGGTTGACGGACTGTGCCCCAGAGGGCGTCGCGCTCTCGGTGAAGGCCGAATTCGTCGGGCCAGAGGCGGGCAGCGCCGAGCATCCGCCCAAGGCGGCCGCCATCAGCGCAGCTACGAGTTTCATGCCTCGCGTGTCGACTTTCATGTTCGCTCTGTATCCCAATCCACTGCGACGCATTACACTCATCACGTACCACACTATATCTGGCCTGCGCGGCGAAACGTGGTGCAATTCAGTCACAGACAGCGACCGCGTTACGCTAGGCAAAGGCTTGGATCGGGTTGACAGGCCGTCCGGTCCACGCTTCGTAAGGGTTTGAACGGTCGCCCGGCGGGCGACTGCCGTGAAAGGACCGACCGTGCTCATCTGCGCACTGGGAACGCCCTCAGCCTACGCCGCCT
>CALSBD010000112.1:0-8380 GCA_943373055.1 Rhizobium sp. Q54 | reverse complement strand
GTCGGTCGCCGCCGGGCCCGTCCGTGCCTTGGAAACGCCCGTCGGATCAACGCCAGGTGCCGCGGTCGCCCCAGCCACGACGGGCACGGCGACGGCGGTGAAGGCCGGTGGTCGCGAGACGCTGACCGTCAAGGTGGGCGTCGTAGAGCGCGTCATTGAGGTGGATTGGGCGCGCGCCCGCGCCGTCGCCATCGGCCTCACGGCTGGCGGTGCTCGACTGGCGCCGGGGGCGGATGCCGCGGTCGCCACGCTGGTCAAGGACCTCGCCTTAAGCGGTGAGGCGCGTGAGCGCTATCTCTTGTTCTCCCGCGCGGCCGATCCGAAGCCGTCGGCGGCGGACCTGCAATTGAGCGCCCGCACGCTGCGCAATGCGCTCGTGTCGGCCGCGCGCGCGCCGCAAGATGCCATCGTGGTGGCGAGCTGGACGGCGCCGGGCGATCCACCGGGGGCCGCGACGGTGGTTGCCGGCGCGTCGGTCGGTGGCTTCGTGCTGGTGCCGATCGTGCCCGCGAGTGGGCCTGATCAAGCGCGAGCTTTGGCGCTCGATAGCGCATTTGCCGGCGTGGCCGAGCTGTTAGCGACGACGACGCGGCCCGCGCCGTCCGCCCCATCGTCGGTGGCCGCCGTGCCGCCGCCCGCCCCTGTGATGACCCCGACGCCGCCGGCTCAACCATCCGTGCCGGTCGTGGCGCCGCCCGCGGCGGTGGCCGCGCCGCCACCCGCTGCAGCGCGTCCGTCGGATCCGGCGGCGCGCGCGGTGGCCGTGCCAGCCCCCGCGGCGCCTCGTCCGGCCGCACTTGAGCGCACCGGTACCGTCAAGTCGCCCCCCGCGGCGGTCGCCGCGCCGTCGCCCGTGCCGCCACCGGCTGCGGTCAAGCCGCCGACGGCGAAGACGACCGCGGCCGTCGCAGTGCCGCTGCCGAAGGTGCGGCCACTTGATCTTTTGACCGGCGCTCGCCCGGCCAAACCGCCGCGGGCCGAACGGGGCCCGGTGACGGCCGCCGTCGAGCGCCCTACACCGCCGGTGAAGCCGGCGCCACCGACGACGCGCACGCCGACGGCCAAGGTTGAGCCGGCACGGCGTCCGGAGCGAGTCGCCGGCTGCGCGCCGCCGCGCATCATCTTGGATGATTTCTATCCGGGTGGTCCGATCATTGCCTGCGATGGAACCCGGCGCTGAACGGTGAAGACGGTGTGGTGACGATAACGCTAAACGCGGTCGTTGATTGCTGAGAGAACCTGTGGTTACCATTACGTCACGGGTGCAGGCGTGCCGTTAGGGACCGTCGAACTACGGGTGAATCCGTATTCGGTTTCGTCACATCGCTTTCCGCGCTGAACCCGTTCAAGCTGTCATGGTCCCTGACGGCAAGGCTTGGTACAGTCAAGCTGCGACCGGTCGGGACACGGACACGACAGGTCGGAAGGCCCTCGCGCGCGGCACCTTGGTGGCCGAGGGGCGGGCCCCGATGGCGCAGCGATTTTGCGCGTCGCGGGTTAAGCGGGTTGGGCGACCGTGAAACACCGATCGGGCCGGCGTGGCCAGCCAGATCGGCTTGCGACAACGAGAACCAAAAATCGGTTCGACAGTGGGGCACGTCACATGAAATCGAAGTTCTTGCGCACCACCGCCATCGTCACCGTGGTGGCTTCATTCCTCGTCGGCTGCGGCACCACGGGTCAGGGCCCGTCCAACCGCACGGCGGGCTTGGCCGCGGGCGGCGCTGCGATCGGCGCGATCATAGGTGGTGCGAACAACGGCGTCAGCGGTGCGATCGCGGGAGCCCTGATCGGCGGCGCGGCGGGCGCGTTGGTCGGCCTCGCGCTCGATGCGATCGAAGAAGAGCAGATGCGGGCGGCCACGGTCGCGGCGGTGCGCTCGGGCTCGACGCAGTCGCGCTCGTTCCGCAACTCGTCGGGCAAGCGCGTCACCGTGCGCGTGGCGTCGCGCACCGTGAAGAACCCCTCGGGTGAGGGCCAGTGCCGCGAACTGCGCAAGTCGATCGACCGCGAAGGCCAAACGGCTGATGGCGGCACCGAGAGCGTCTGCCAGGTGCGTCTGGCCAATGGCAAGCTCGACTACCCGGGCGTTTGATCGCGCGTGAGCGGGCGCGGCTCGCGCCGCGCCGGCCGCCGTAGTGAAACCCAACAGATCGCCCGTGATCCGGTGAACCTTCAGCCGGGTCACGGCGACTTATCGGGGCCCAAGTTGTGCGAGCGGACCGGTCGGATCGATCGCGCCGCCTTCACGTGTTGGTCGCGAAAAATCCCCAAAGCGGGGGCACACGACAGGAGAGCCACGCGCCGGTATCACCCGCGCGGGCGACACCATACGAGGATATTATGTTGCGTCATCCCACAGCCAAACGCCTTGGCGGCGCGCTGCGCGCCCTCATGCTGGCCAGTGCCCTAACGGGAGTTTTGGGAACCGGACTTTTGAGCCAGGCCGCGATGGCCTCCACGCAGGTGTTTGAGGGCTATGATCCGGGCGATCCGGTCGGGTCGGCGGCGCGCAAGGTGTGGGCGGACTTTATTGCCTCGTGCGTTGCGCCACAGGACAAACGGTTCAAGACCATCGTCTTGGGGTTCGAGCGGACGCGCAAATCGTTTTCCGGTCACCAGATTGACTATTTGACGCGGCAGATCGTCAAGGGGCTGCGCGCGCAGCCGCGGCTTGATTTGCTTGACCTTGGCGATGCGGTTGGCTTGCAAGCCCTTTTGATTGAGACGGGTAACAAGGCTGGCGCCGCGAAGATCGACCAAGATCTGCAGTCGGCGGAAGTCTACATTCGTGTCGAGGGGTTCCGCCTTGGGACGGAGATGCGGCTTGATATCAAGGTGACCAGTGTTTCACCGGCCGCCCCGTGCGATCCCAAGAATCTTGATCCCTTCCCCGTGCCGATGGACTTTGTCGGCCAGCAGATCAAACCCCTTCAGAACATCGTTGATCCATTGGTGAAAGAGGTTTTCCTCTCTAGTAAGCCGGGCAAGCAAACCATTCTTTTGAACTCCCGCCTGTTTCGAGAGGCGGACCCCAAGCCCATTGTTGACCCGAATTTGAGCGATGTCTTACGCACGAGCGTCGCCGCGGCGATCAGCAAAATGCGCAAGGACGCGGACGTCACTTTGCGCCGCACGCCGTCCGAAATGCCGATCTTCAATATTGTTCCGGCCGCACCCGACAGCCCGGAGAATCCGCAAGATTGGAATGCCAACGTGGTCTTGCGCGAACTTGGCCAAGTTTATGAGGTGCGTCTGGATTTCACGAATACGGCCGCCAATCCGATCGCGGAGATTGGTCACATTGACCAAAATGAAATCCCGCCGATCAACTTCGACCAGTATCGGGCCAGCGCGCCCAAGCCGAACAAGGCCCCCGCCGCCACCGCGCCGGTGGATAATAAGCACATGAGCGTGGCGATGCTGAGCGCGGATGGCACGGCGAGCATTGTACTCGGCCAGCCGTTGCGCAAGCTGAAGGACGTGCTCACGCCGAAGGAAAACAGCCGCAGCTATAGCTTCACGCTCAACAATCCGGCGATCGTCGAATTCGACGTGACCGGCGAGGGCGGACAGGCGCCGCGCTATGGCGTTTACGATGCGAATAATCAGGGTGTGAACCTGGGTCTTGTGGCGCCGAGCCGGCCGGGGCTGACGCGCACGCGCCTGGAAGCGGGCGACTATACGTTGCGGGTGACCAATTCCAGCGGATCGATCAAGCGCCAACAGCCGTTCGTGATCGCCTATCGACGGGCCTATGACATGCTGGAAGCGCTGTTGCCGGGCAATCTGGTGGGTACCTATGGCGACTGGTATGTCGGCACGCAGGTGCGCGCCTCCGATGGCGTGCGGGTGTGCTATGCCGCCACGCCGGCCATGGAGGTCAAGCCGGACGGCTGGCGGCTGCAGAAGCCGACGCTGTTCATCGCCGTCTCCGCGGACCGCACCGATCAGTCGGTTGACGTCGTGCTGGATCGTGCCGCCGATTATGCCGGCGCGCCGCCCGAAGCAACGATCCTGTCCAACCAAGGCGAGATCAGCATTCCGGTGATCACGGACGGGCCGATCCTGTCGTCCGGCGAGCCGTGCGTGAAGAACCCCAACGAAATGTGCACGTCGGAACTGAGCATCTACAACATGAACCGCGGCAGCTCGGTCGCCCTGACGGGGACCACCGCCAGCGGGGCTCAGGCCGAGGTGCGCTACTCGCTCAGGGGCTACACCGGCGCGATCAACGCCATCACGGTCAATTGCAAGCAGCCCACCATCGCCGAGACGATGATCTGGCGCTGACAAGGACCAGTGGATTGGCGGCCAGCGGATCGGCTGCGTGCCCCCGATCCGTTGATCGCGAATTCGCCCCTCATGGGGACACCTCAAGGCCCCCATGCACCCCCGTGTCCGCGCGCCGGTCACGAGGTTTTTTTTGGCTACGCGCATGGTCTTGATGAGTGAAGCTTGAGGATTCACCGGTTGTTTGTCTTGTTTTGCAGCAAGAGTTTCGAAACCACGTCTTTTGACCGGTCCGCAACGGACGACCCCTTAGTGTTCGTGCAGTGAGTTTTCCGGAATCATGATCCGTACGACGGATCCGGGCCGCGAGCCAAAACAAAAAAGCCGCGGTCACCGCCGGGTGTTCAGTCAAAGGGGCGTCACATGGTCCAGTTGTTCAAGCGTTGGGCGGCCGTTGCCGCGGGTATTGTTGTCGGCTTCTCGGTCGGCTTTCTCACCACGCCAAGCCAGGCGCGCGAAGTGGTCAACTTCACGCAGCCGCACCAGGCCGGCACCATCGTCATCAACACCAAGGAAAAGCGGCTCTATTACGTGCTCGGCCAAGGCCGCGCGATCCGCTATCCGATCGCGGTGGGTATGCAGGGCAAGGTGTGGCGCGGTGCCACGCAAATCGTGCGCAAGGCGGTTGACCCGGTGTGGAGCCCGCCCGCTGAGGTGCGTCGCGACAAGCCGAACTTGCCGCATTTGATCCCGCCGGGCCCGCGCAATCCGCTCGGCCCGCGCGCCATGCTGCTCGGCAATGGCGAATACGCCATCCACGGCACCAACAACCCGTCCTCAATTGGCCGCAACGCGTCCTATGGTTGCATTCGCATGCACAATGAGCATGTGATCGACCTCTACAACCGCGTGGACGTCGGCACGCCGGTGGTCGCCTACTGAGTGGCCGGTTTGCGGTCTTGAGTTCAGATAATCCCAGGAAGCGGGCTCCACGACGTGGGATTCCGCGACCTGGGATTCCGCGTCCGGGGGATTATGTGCGAGGTGCGGCGACCGCGGCCTCGATCAACCGGTGCGCATCCGGGCTCGCCCACAAGGCGGGCCCGTTCATCGTTCCCAGCTCACAGCCGTTGCGATCGACCAACACGGTGACGGGGAGACCGATCGCTCGGCCGCGCGACTTTAAGGTGTTGAACACCGACAATGTTGGATCGGCATAGCGGGCGAGCCGTTCCACGCCGATCTCTTTGAGGAACGTTTCGGCCTTTTCCGGATTGCGCGTATCGATATTGATCGCGACCACTTCGAAGTCGGCGCTGCCATGGCTTTTTTGCAAGGCGTCGAGATCGGGCATCTCCTTGCGGCACGGCGCGCACCAGGTGGCCCACAGGTTCACGAGCAACACCTTGCCCTTGAGATCGCCCAGCGTCATCGGTTTGCCGTCGGGTGCGGTGAACGCCAGGTCGGCCAGCGAAAGCGGCGCGGTGGCTTGCATGAGCGCGGCTACCTCTCCCGACATCATGGGCGCGATGCGCTTGGCGTCGGCCACGCTTGCCTGACATTGCCCGCCCGCGCTCGCCGTTGACGCGACACCATTGCGCTCAAAGCCGCCCGTCCCGTATACGAAAGCCGCGCCGATCAGGAGCCCCACCAGGGCGACCACCGCGAGCATGAGTCCTGTTGGCAGACCGCGCCGCGGCGCGTCAGCGGGGGGCTTTGGAGCGGGTGCGGGCGTGGGCGTCGTCACGGGAGATGGCGTCCTTTCCAAGCGGTGGGGCCGTTCAGCCCGATATAGGAGTTCGACGTCCGATGGCCAATCGCATGTGGGGCGGCCGGTTCTCGACAGGACCAGCCCAGGTGATGGAAGAGATCAACGCCTCCATCGACTTCGACAAGGCGCTCTATGCCCAGGACATTGCCGGCTCGCAAGCCCATGTACGCATGCTCGCGGCGACCGGCATTGTCAGCGCCGACGATGCCACAGCGATTGTGGCGGGTCTCGACACGATCAAGCGAGAAATCGACGAGGGTCGGTTCACGTTTTCGCGCGCACTCGAAGACATCCACATGAATATCGAGGCGCGGCTTGCCGAGCTGATCGGCCCGGCCGCCGGGCGGCTGCACACCGCGCGCTCGCGCAATGATCAGGTCGCGCTCGATTTTCGCCTGTGGGTGCGCGACACGCTCGATCACGTCGACACGCAGATCAAAGACTTGCAGCTCGCGCTCGCTGACAAGGCGCTCGTGCATGCCGGCACGGTGATGCCGGGCTTCACACATTTGCAGTCCGCGCAGCCCACCACGTTCGGCCATCACTTGATGGCCTATGTGGAGATGCTGGGCCGTGACCGCGCCCGCTTCGCCGATTGCCGGGAACGGCTCAATGAGTGTCCCTTGGGCGCGGCGGCGCTGTGCGGCACGTCGTTCCCGATCGACCGGCACATGACGGCGGCTGCGCTCGGCTTTGACCGGCCGACGGCCAATTCGCTTGATACGGTCGCCGACCGGGACTACGCGCTGGAAGCGCTGGCGGCGGCGTCGATCACGGCGATGCATTTGTCGCGGCTGTCGGAAGAGATCGTGATCTGGTCGTCCGCCCAGTTCCGCTTCGTCAAGCTGTCGGACGCCTTCACCACCGGCTCGTCGATCATGCCGCAAAAGCGCAACCCCGATGCCGCCGAGCTGGTGCGGGCCAAGATCGGCCGCATCGCAGGCGCCTTCAACGCGCTTTTGATGGTGATGAAGGGCCTGCCGCTGACCTATCAAAAGGATATGCAGGAAGACAAGGAACAGACCTTCGACGCGTTCGAAAGCCTCTCCTTGTCGATTGCCGCGATGACCGGGATGATCCGGGACCTGGAGCCCAATGTCGAGGTGATGAAGAAGGCGGCCGGCTCGGGCTACGCGACGGCGACCGATCTGGCCGACTGGCTGGTTCGCGTGCTGGGGCTGCCGTTCCGCGAGGCGCACCACGTGACCGGGCGACTGGTTGGCATGGCGTCGGACAAGGGCATCGGGCTTGAGAAGCTCACGCTCGACGAGATGAAGACGGTCCATGCCGGCATCACGGCCGATGTGTTCGGTGTGCTCGGCGTGACAAAGTCGGTGGCAAGCCGCGTCAGCTATGGCGGCACCGCGCCGGCCAATGTGCGCAAGCAGGCCAAGCGCTGGCTGAAGGCGCTTGCGGCCAAGTGACGGTGATGGGGCCGTGACGCCGGCCGTGCGGCGTCACGCGCCGGTGTCGGTGAGCGTATCGCCCAAGCCGCCGCGGAACCGGCGGCCGTAATCGCCGTCATAGAGCGCGGAATCGCGGAAGTCCTTGGCGTCGAGCGCTGCGCCCACAAGAATGAGCGCAGTCCGCTCCATGGGCGCGCGGGCCACCTCGTCGACAATGCTGGACAACCGCCCACGCACCACGGCTTCGTCGGGCCAGGTGGCGCGATAGACGACGGCGACCGGGCAATCGGCGCCATAAAACGGCGTCAGCCGGGTCACCACATCGGCCAGCACATGGATGGACAAGTGCACCGCCAGCGTCGCGCCGGTGGCGGCGAAGGCCTCCAGCGTCTCGCGCGCGGGCATGGCGGAGGCGCGGCCGGTGGTGCGGGTGAGGATGAGCGATTGCGCCACCTCTGGCACGGTGAGCTCGCGCCGCAGCACTGAGGCGGCGGCGGCAAACGAAGGTACGCCCGGCGTCACCGTGTAGGGGATGCCAAGCTCATCCAGGCGACGCAGCTGCTCGCCCATGGCGCTCCAGATCGACAGGTCGCCGGAATGCAGCCGCGCCACGTCGAGGCCGGCGTCGTGGGCGGCTTTGAATTCGGCGACGATCTCATTGAGATCAAGCGGTGCGGTGTCGATGATGCGCGCGCCAGGCGGACACACGGCCAGGATCTCGCGCGGCACCAGGGAGCCGGCATAGAGGCACACCGGGCAGCGGGCGATCAAATCGCGGCCCCGCACGGTGATGAGATCGGGCGCGCCGGGGCCGGCGCCGATGAAATGGACGGTCATGGAGCCTCACGGGCGGGCGCGGCGACGCGCGGATCAGACGCCGACGCACGGGCGCGGGCGGTGGTGACATGGCCATCGGCGGCAATCACGCGCGCGGCGGTCAACTGGGCATCCGGCCCGGCGGCGGCGAGGG
>CALSBD010000111.1:0-8445 GCA_943373055.1 Rhizobium sp. Q54 | reverse complement strand
AGGCGTCGATGTGCTGGGTCGACAGCACGATCTGCGTCACCGCGACCGGCTTCTCGTCCTCATAGCGGATGGTCACCTGGCTCTTGGCGTCGGGGCCGAGCTTCTCGCAGCCGCGCTCGCCGGCCTTGCGATACTTGGTCAGGTTTTCCAGGATCTTGTGGGCGTAGTAGATCGGCGCCGGCATCAGGTCCGGGGTCTCGCGGCAGGCGTAGCCGAACATGATGCCCTGGTCGCCCGCGCCCACGTCCTTGTTGCCACCTTCGTCAACGCCCTGGGCGATGTCGACCGACTGGGGATGCAGGCGCACGTCGATCTTCGCCGTCTTCCAGTGGAAGCCGTCCTGCTCATAGCCGATATCGCGGATCGCCTTGCGAGCAACCGACTTGACCTTCGACTTGATCTGCTTGTCGGTGAGGTTGGTGCGCACCTCGCCCGCGATGCAGACGAAGTTGGTGGTCGCCAGCGTCTCGGCGGCGACGCGCACCTGTGAGGGCGCCATGCCAGCCTTAGCGGCTTCCTTGAAGAACAGGTCGACGATCTCGTCGGAGATACGGTCGCACACTTTGTCGGGATGGCCTTCGGAAACCGATTCCGAAGTGAACAGGAAGGTCGAGGTCACGGGGTCGCTCCTTGAGAAGCATCTATGAAAGGCAGCTCATCGCTCCCGATGAGCCCGCGCGGGAGGCTTTAGCGGGCAAACGGTCGATATTCAATCGCTTTCCTTACAATCGAGGCGTGAATCGGTGTTTTCCCGCCCGTCTGCGGCGTAAAATCAGGCCCGCAGAGCCGTCAAAAAGGCCGCTTCGATGAGGCGCTGGGTGTAGGGCTGGCTGGCCTTGGCAAAAATATCAGAGGTTTGGCCCTGCTCGACCACCTTGCCGTCCTTCATGACGATGATGTGGTCGGCAAGCGCGCGCACCACAGCAAGATCATGGCTAATAAAGAGATAAGCAAGACCATAGTCGGCCTGCAGTCGGCGCAACAGATCGACGATCGCCTTTTGCACCGATCGATCAAGGGCGGACGTCGGCTCATCGAGCACGACGAGCTTGGGCTTGAGGATCATCGCCCGGGCAATCGCGATGCGCTGGCGCTGGCCGCCAGAGAACTCGTGGGGGAAGCGGTTACGCATCGCCGGATCGAGTTCGACCTCCTCCAGCGCCTTGGCCGCGCGGGCATCGCGTTCGCGGGCATTGATGGTGGCGTCGTGCACTAAGAGGCCCTCGGTGACAATTTGCCCCACGGTCATGCGCGGGCTCAGCGAGCCGAACGGGTCTTGGAACACGAGCTGCATGGACTTGCGCAAGGGGCGCATGCCGGCGCGGTCGAGGGGAGCGAGGTTGCGATCCTCGTAGGTGATCTCGCCGCTCGCCGGCAACAGCTTGAGGACCGCACGACCTAGCGTGGACTTGCCCGAGCCTGATTCACCGACCACGCCAATGGTCTGGCCGGCCTTGAGGCGGAACGACACGCCATCGACCGCCACAAACTCGCGCTTCGTCTGAAACAACGGCGCGGGCAAGGGAAACGCCACGCGGATATTTTGCGCATCAAGGATCGGCGGCGCGTTGGCCGGTACAGGCGCCTTGGTGCCGCGCGGTTCGGCATCAAGCAACATGCGGGTGTAGTCGTGGCGCGGCGCATCAAACACGGTGGCTGTCGGACCGGTCTCGACGATCTCGCCGCGGCGCATGACGACGACCCGGTCGGCGAAGCGGCGCACGATGCCCAGATCATGGGTGATGAAGACAATCGCCATGCCAAGCCGATCCTTGAGCTCTTTCAAAAGCTTGAGGATTTCGGCTTGAACGGTGACGTCGAGCGCGGTGGTGGGCTCGTCGGCGATGAGAAGATCAGGATCATTGGCAAGCGCCATGGCGATCATAACGCGCTGGCGCTGGCCACCGGAGAGCTCGTGAGGATACGCCGCCAGCCGGCGTTCGGGCTCGGGGATCTGAACGAGCCGCAACAGCTCAATCGAGCGCGCCCGGGCGGCCTTGGCGTCCAGGCCCTGGTGGTGGCGGATCGGCGCGGCCATCTGGTCGCCGATGGTGTAGAGCGGATCGAGCGAGGTCATCGGCTCTTGGAAGATCATGGTGATCTTAGCGCCGCGCACTTTGTTGAGCGCCGCGGTCGATTGGCCGGTGAGCGGCACGCCGTGGAAATGGGCGGACCCTTCCACCATGCCGTTGCTCGCCAACAGGCCCATGGCGGCCATCATCATCTGGCTCTTGCCGGACCCCGATTCGCCCACCACCGCGACGGTCTCGCCCTTATCAACATCAAGCGACACGCCCTTGACCGCATGAATGAGGCTGTCGGGCATGCGGAAGCGCACATGGAGATCGCGGATCGACAGGACCTTTGTCGCGTCAACCATGGTCAGCGGTCCTTCGGATCAAGGGCGTCGCGCAGGCCGTCGCCCAGGAAGTTGAGCGCGAACAGCGAGAAGGTGAGGAACAACGAGGGGAAGATGAGGAGATAGGGCGTGCCTTGAATGGCGTTGGCCCCTTCAGAGATCAGCACACCCCACGAGGTCATCGGCTCCTGGACGCCCAAGCCCAGGAAGGAGAGGAAGCTCTCGAGCAAGATCACCTTGGGCACCATCAACGTCATGTAGACAACGACGGGGCCGAGCGTGTTGGGCACCACGTGGCGGCGCAGGATGCCGGCCGGCTCCACGCCCATCGCCTCGGCCGCCTGCACATACTCCTGCCGTTTAATGGACAGCGTCTGGCCGCGCACGATGCGGGCCATGTCGAGCCACTCAATCGCACCCACGGCAATGAACATGAGGACGAAATTTCGCCCAAAAAAGACGACCAGCAGGATGACGAAGAAGATGAAGGGGAGCGAATACAGCACGTCGACAATGCGCATCATCACCATATCGACCCGACCGCCGGCATAGCCGGAGATCGCGCCATAGGCGACGCCGATGAGGAGCGCGACACCGGTTGCCAGCAAGCCGATCGCCAGCGACACCCGGCCGGCGATCAAGGTGCGGGTGAGGAGATCGCGGCCATTGGCGTCGGTGCCGAATAGAAACCGCAGGGTCTTGACGTCCCCTTCGATGGTGACGATGCGCCCCTCCTCCCGGGTCTCGACAATGCGCACGGCGGAGAACATGTCGGACCGGCCGAGAAAGTCGGCGAGCCGGGGATCGATCGCCCGCGTTGACGCGACTTCGGCTTTGACGAGGCTGCCGGTGAACTCAAAGCCGCGCACCTCGGCGCGGAATCGGCGCACGGTGCGGGCGAAGGTCTCCTCCACCTGATTGGCGCGCGGATAGGTGTCGAGCGAGGGGCCGACCTTGACGTAGTCGGAGTAGACCTTGTCGTAGTCGTGCCCGGTCAAATACGGCCCGATCACGCACGCAATCGTCATGAGGACGAGGAACGCCAGGCTCGCCATGGCCGCCTTGTTGGACTTGAGCCGGGCAAAGGCGTCGTCCCACAGCGAGCGGCCCCGGGCGGGTGCGGCGAGAGTGGCATCGGTCACGGTGTCGGTGCTCATCGCCTCACTCCGTCCGCACGCGCGGGTCAAGCACCGAGTAAAGGATGTCGACCAACAAGTTAAAGACAATGACGAACACCGCAATCATGATCACGGTGCCCATGACGAGCGTGTAGTCGCGGTTGAGCGCGCCTTCGACGAAGTAGCGGCCCACACCGGGGATACCGAAGATTTTCTCCACCACCACCGAGCCGGTGAGAAGACCCGCCGCGGCGGGGCCCAAATAGCTAATCACAGGCAAAAGCGCGCCGCGCAGGGCGTGCGTGATCACCGTGGCTTGCGGTAAACCTTGCGCGCGCAGCGTTCGGATGTGGTTGGAGCGCAGCGCCTCGATCATGGAGGCGCGTGTGAGGCGGGCGACGACCGCGACTTGAGGCAAAGCGAGCGTGATGACGGGGAGGATACGATTGGCAAGCGCGCCCTCATTCCAGCCACCCGCAGGCAGCCAGCCAAGCATGAGGGCGAAAATGAGCGTGAGGATCGGGCCGACCACGAAATTGGGCACGGTGACGCCGACGGTCGCGACCGTCATCACGGAATAGTCGGTCAGGTGGTTTTGCTTCAGCGCGGCCATGGTGCCAAGCGCGCAGCCCACGCCAACGGCGATGATCAGCGCCGCCATGCCGTTTTGAATAGAGATCGGCAAGGCCAGGGCGAATAGTTGCGCGACCGAGAAGTCACGGAAATAGAACGAAGGGCCAAAATCGCCCTGAACGACGTTACTCAGATAGATGAGATACTGCTCGAACAAGGATTTATCGAGCTGATAAATCTTGCGCAGGTTCTCCATCACCTTGGCTTCCAAGGGCCGCTCCAAATCGAACGGACCGCCCGGCGCGACGCGGATGAGGAAAAACGAAATCGTCACCACGACAAACAGCGTGGGGATCGCGGCGAACAGGCGCCGCGTGACGAAGGAGAACATGGCCTGTCCTTCGTGACGGAGGGATGGGATGCAAACACGCAGCCCCACCGGCGGGGAGAGGCCCGCCGGTGAAGATGTCACGATGGCCGGATCACGGCTTCAGCGACAGATAGCGTGAGGGGTGCACGTCCTTGAGGTTCGACACCCAGCCTTCCACCTTCGGCGACACGAGGTTCTTGGAGGCGTAGTAGAGGAGCGAGAGGTTCGGCTCCTCGGCATTGGCGATCGCCTCGGCCTTCTGCAGGAGTCCGGCGCGCTTGGCGAGATCGTTCTCGGCGGCGGCCATGTCCATCAGCTTGTCGAATTCGGCATTCGTCCAGTTGGCGTAGTTGAAGCCGGAATTGTCGGATTCCATCAGGAACAGGAAGTTCTGCGGATCGCCATAGTCACCGATCCAGCCGGCGCGGGCGATGTCATAGTCGCCCTTGTCGCGCAGGTGCGCGTAGTGGGTCTTGGTGTCGGTGTTGAGGAGCGACACTTCGACGTTGAACGGCTTCCACATGTCGGCGATGGCGATCGACGTCTTCTTGTGGTTCTCCGAGGTGTTGTAGCGGATTTCCAGCTTGATCGGCTTGCCGCCGGGGCCATAGCCCGCGTCCTTCAAGAGCTTGGCCGCCATTTCCTCGCGCTCGGCGGGGGACTTGTCCTTCCAGGAGAAGTAGGCCGGCTCGTAGCCGTCCATGCCCGGGGGCACGAACGAATAAGCAGGCACCATGGTGCCGCCCCAGATTTCCTCCGCGAGGAACTCGCGATCAATCACCATGGAGAGCGCGTTGCGCACACGCGCGTCGTTGAACGGCGCCTTCTTGGTGTTGATGGGGAAGTAATAGGTGCCCAAGTACGGCGCGACGCGGAACTGATCCTTGAGGGTCTCGCGGATGAACTTGATCTGCTCGGTGGGCACATCATCATTCATATGCAGTTCGCCCGCCTGGAAGCGGCGCAGGGCGGCCGAGCGATCCTCGGTCGGGTAGAACATGATCGCGTCAAGCTTGACCTTGGCGGCCTCATAATGCGCGGCGTTCTTGACGAGCTTGATGTGCGAGGACGGCACGTTCTCGGCCAGCTTGAACGGGCCGTTCGACACCTTGTTGTCCGGCTTCACGAAATCGGCGCCAAACTTCTCAATCGACGCCTTGTGAACCGGCAGGCCGGTCTGGTGGGTCAACAGCTCCAGGAAGTAGGGCGTGGCCGATTCCAGCGTGATCTCAAGGGTCAGCGGATCGATCGCCTTGACGCCCAGATCCTCGGGCTTCAGCTCGCCCTTGTTGATCTTCTCTGCGTTCTTGATGGGATAGAGGATGTTGGCGTACTTCGCACCGGTCGCCGGCGTCATGATGCGCTGGAGCGAATAGACGAAGTCGGCCGCGGTGACCGGATCGCCGTTCGACCACTTGGCATCCGAGCGCAGCTTGAAGGTCCACACCGTGCCATCGGCCGAGGCGGACCACGAGGTCGCGACGCCGCCGATCACCTTCGCCGAGGCGTCGTGGATGACGAGACCTTCATAGAGGTCGCGCAGGATGTTCGCCTCATAGACCGTCGAGGTCTTGTGCGGGTCGAGGGTTTCAGGGTCGGCGGAGTTGCCGCGGTGAAGGGTGCCTTGGGCCAAGGCGGTTGACGCTGTCAGCGCGATCGCGCCGGCGAGCGTGAAGGCCCGGATCGAGTGCATGAACATGAGCTTCTCCTTTTCTTGTTTTGGACCGCCCCCCGTTCGGAGCTGCCCTGCAGGATGACCCATGCTTGCACGGCACTATGGGGTCTGTCATTGGACACCATGCCGTATTCCCCTCCCAGAAATTAGGGATTATTGCGGAGGAAAGCGGCACGGGGCTCAACGACGCCTGCCCACCGCCCAATTGGTGGGCACCGGCGACACTTCGCCGTGACGCCGCGACGCGGGCTGGCCGGTTAGATGCGGTCCGCCCACGGGTCTGGCGCGTCACGCCGCTGGGGCTGGCGCTTGACGCCCACGGGCGTGGCGGCGGACACTTGCCGCCTTGCCATTGGATCCCCGCTCCCATGACCACCTCGTCCCTCGACCGTGTTGCCCAGCTGTCGATCTGGTCGGGGCCCGTGGCGCCGGCGCCGCTTGACGGTGGGATCTCGAACGAGAACTTCAAAGTGGTGGACCGTGGCCGCGCGTATGTGGTGCGGGTCGCCGATGATGTGCCGGTCCATGGCGTGCTGCGGGCCAATGAGCTGGCGGCAAGCCGCGCCGCGGCGGCAGCCGGGCTGTCGCCCGACGTGATTTACCAGGAGCCCGGCATCCTGGTGATTGACTTCATTGAATCGCGCGCCTTCACCGCCGCCGACGTGCGCGCACCGGCCAATCGGGACCGGATCGTCGATTTGGTGCGCCGCTGCCATCACGACGTGCCGCGGCATCTGCGCGGGCCGGGGTTTATGTTCTGGCCGTTCCATGTGCTGCGCGACTATGCCCACACGCTCGTGTCAGGGCGCAGCCGGTATCTTGACGATCTCCCTGCCCTGATGGCTGCGAGTGAGCGGCTGGAGCGGGCGGTGGGGCCCATCGACGTGGTGTTTGGCCACAATGACCTGTTGCCGGCCAATATCCTCGATGACGGTGCGCGGCTGTGGCTCGTCGATTGGGAGTATTCCGGCTTCAACTCGCCCCTGTTTGACCTCGGCGGCGTAGCCTCCAACGCCGAGATGGACGCGGATGCGCAGCGCGATCTCATGGAGCGGTATCTTGATCGACCGGTCGACGACGGGTTCGCCCGGCGGATGGATGCCATGACGGCGGCGTCCTTGCTGCGCGAGACCATGTGGTCGATGGTTTCGGAGATCCACTCCAAGCTGTCATTCGACTATCAAAGCTACACCGCTGAAAATCGGGCGCGGTTTGATGCCGCCTATGCCCGCTTTCTTGATTGGGACCGTTCATGAGCCAGCTGCCAACCTCCGCCAAGATCATCATCATCGGAGGCGGCATCGTGGGCTGCTCGGTCGCCTATCATTTGGGGCGCATGGGGGTGACCGACGTGCTGCTTTTGGAGCGCGGCAAGCTCACCTCAGGCTCGACTTGGCATGCCGCCGGTCTGGTCGGCCAGCTGCGCACATCGGCCAACATCACGCAGCTATTGGGCTATTCGGTTGCCCTTTATGACCGGCTTGAGGCGGAAACCGGGCTGGCCACCGGCTGGAAAAGGAATGGTGGGCTGCGGCTTGCCTGCAATGGCGAGCGGTGGACCGAGGTGCGCCGCCAAGCGACGACAGCGAAATCATTCGGCCTTGAGATGCACCTGTTGTCAGCGAAGGAAGCGCAGGACCTGTGGCCGTTGATGCAAGTCGACGACGTGGTCGGCGCGGCGTTCTTGCCCACCGACGGACAGGTGTCGCCGTCCGATATCGCCATGTCACTCGCCAAGGGCGCGCGCATGGGCGGGGTGACGATCGAAGAGGGCGTCAGTGTCACCGGCATCGAGGTGGAAAACGGCGCGGTAACGGCGGTCGTGACCTCACAAGGGCGGGTGACGTGCGAGAAGGTGGTCATTTGCGCCGGCCAATGGTCGCGCAAGATCGGCGCGATGGCCGGTGTCAATGTGCCGCTGGTCAGCGTGCAGCATCAATATTTGATCACCGAGCGGATCGAGGGCGTGACGCCCAACCTGCCGACGCTGCGCGATCCGGACCGGCTGACCTATTGGAAGGAAGAGGTCGGCGGGCTTGTCATGGGCGGTTATGAGCCGAACCCGAAGCTGTGGGGCAACGGCGCCCCGCGCGACCCCTTCGAGTTCGAGCTTTTGCCCAATGACCTTGATCACTTCATGCCGACCATGGAGCTGGCGATTGGGCGCGTGCCGGCGATGCAGACGGCGGGCATCAAGAGCTTCATCAATGGCCCTGAAAGCTTCACGCCCGATGGCAACTTTATCCTAGGGGCGGCGCCGGAGACCAAGGGGGTGTATGTCGGCGCGGGGTTCAACGCCTTCGGCATCGCGTCGGGCGGCGGCGCGGGCATGGCGCTGGCCGAGTGGGTG
>CALSBD010000110.1:0-8451 GCA_943373055.1 Rhizobium sp. Q54 | reverse complement strand
CGACGCTCCGACTTTTTTCTCTCCGTCGCATTCGCATCGAGACGAGCATCCCAGTCGGCCATGAAGTCGTCTGAGAAAGGCGGCCCGTTGTCAAACCAATCCAACCACCCGCGCCACTCCCGTTTGGGCAAGGATGTTATAGGTGGTGCTTCAGGACGCGATCGGTCCTCCGCGGCAGGCCGCACGGTGCGTTTGGTTTTGCGAACTGAAGCGGGAGACATGGCGAGTTCCGAGTACTCAACACCGAACAACCTAAACTATAGCGTGCAGTTCTTTAACGACAAGCCCCGTAACGCCGATCTGGAACTTGACGGTCAGCGTTTGAACACCAACGAGGACGCGTCCCGCCAGGTACCCAGGGCATTGCAATCCGCTATGTCATTATCGGAGGCGTTTAGCTTTGTTGTACTTATCCTAACACTCGCGCGACTCCTTTGAGGTCGCACTCCGCTTTGGCTCCGTCTTTCATAGATTGGGTTGAGGCGGCGATCCTGACGCTTTGCTTTTCAAGCTGACACTGTGACAACCGCGAGACGCTCGAAGCTCGGCCTTCATTTAAGGAACCATCGCGTTTTGTTTCCAGGTCGAAAAATCAAAAAACCCGCCCCGGTTATCCCGAGGCGGGCTCGATCAAGTCACGAGGTCAGCCGAAACCCGGCCGAGATGATCACATCTCGACGTAGGTGCCGTCCTTCCAGATGTACATGACGTAGTCCGGCTTGGTGATGTCACCCTTGGCGTCGAAGCTCATCGGGCCGAGCACGGTGGCGTGCGGGCCCTTGGCCTTCATGGCCTCGGCAACCTTCTTGCCATCGTTCGAGCCGGCGGCCTTGGCACCCGACACGAGCGCCTGCAAAGCGGCGTAAGCGTAGAGGGTGTAGGCTTCCGGATCGATGTTCTTCGCCTTGAACTTGGCAACGACATCAGCCGCGGCCGGGTTCTTGCGGGGGTCCGGAGCGAAGGTCATCAGCGTGCCGGCAGCGCCCGGGCCCGCGATGGACCAGAACTCGTTCGACACGATGCCGTCGCCCGACATCATCGGGGCGGTGACGCCCTGGTCGCGCATCTGGCGGATGATCAGGCCGGCTTCGGTGTGCAGGCCACCATAGTAGACGACCGCGACGTTGGCGGCCTTCAGCTTGGAGACGAGCGCGGCGAAGTCCTTCTCACCGGTGTTGATGCCTTCGTAGATGACTTCGGTGACGCCACCGGCGTTCATCGCCTTCTTGGTCTCGTCAGCCAGGCCCTTGCCGTACGGGGTCTTGTCGTGAACGATCGCGACCGGCTTGCCCTTGAAGTTGCTGACGATGTAGGCACCGGCCACCGCGCCCTGCTGGTCGTCACGGCCGCAGGTGCGGAACGTGTTCCACAGGCTGCGCTCAGTGAAGCGCGGGTTGGTCGAGGACGGGGTCACCTGCACGATGCCGGCTTCCGCGTAGACTTCCGAAGCCGGGATCGAGACGCCCGAGTTGAAGTGGCCAACGACCCACTTCACGCCATCGCCAACGAACTTGTTAGCGACCGAGACGCCCTGCTTCGGATCCGACACGTCGTCGCCGAACACGAGCTCGATCTTCTGGCCGTTGATGCCACCGGCGGCATTGATGTCAGCGGCGGCCTGCTCGGCGCCGTTCTTCAGCTGCGCGCCGAAAGCGGCGTTCGGGCCGGTGAACGGACCGGCAACGCCAACCTTAAGCTGCGCGTTCGCCGCGCTGGTCATCGCGAGGCCGAGGCCGAGCGCGAGACCACCGAGGATGACTTTCTTCATGGAGCTACTCCCCTTCGTTGCTGCCGGATCGGACCGCGTCCGTCCGGCCTGTGTCGGTTGACGCGGCCTTGGGAATTCTCCTCCTGGCCGGCCTAGTCCGATTTGTCATCGATCCCTCCGGATCGAATTGGTCCGCATTCTCATACGGGCTTATGTCGGTAAGCAAGCGGGCATTTTGTCTTTTGGTTGATATCAGCCCGCGTTTTGCGTGCCCCCAGCCGGTTCCGTCCGCTCGCGCCAGCTAAGCGGTCCCGTGCGCTCATAGAGCCAGCGGTACTGAGTGGTCATTTGCGTCGCGCGCGTGTAGCGGAACGCGATCACCCCAATGACGATCAGAACGATGGTGTCGACGGTGTAGTAGTGCAGCGTGAGGAGCGTCCCGTGAAACAGCGCGTAGTGCAAAAACCGCACCGCCCAGCCCAAACCCAACAGATAGAGAATGAGCTGGCCGACATTGCCCCACGTACTCGCCACGGCCTTACCCGTCTGCCAAGCGGCCGCGCCGCCCAAAATGACGGTAACCAAGGCAAACAGGAAAAACGACGGTTCTTCGTACAAAATGCCTTGCATGGCTCATCTCGTCGCTAGCGCATGATCCTGGGAAGCGGACACCGGCCCCCGGGGATGACGCGACATCAATAATCTTGGGCGCACCGACCGATGACCGGGCTCAATGCCGGCCACCCTCCAGATACGCCGCGCGCACGTCCTCGCGTTCCAACAGCTCTTTGCCCGGGCCCGACATGGTGATCACGCCATTGACCATCACATAGCCGCGGTGCGCCAGCTTGAGCGCGTGATAGGCATTCTGCTCGACGAGAAACACGGTGAGACCGTCCTTCTCGTTGAGCTCCTTGATCACCTCGAAGATCTGGCGAACGATGATCGGCGCGAGGCCGAGCGACGGCTCGTCGAGCAACAACAGCCGCGGCCGCATCATCATGGCGCGCGCGATCGCCAGCATCTGCTGCTCGCCACCCGACAGCGTGCCGCCGCGCTGGTCGCGACGCTCCTTCAGGCGCGGGAAGATATTAAACACCCGCTCCAGATCCTGCTCAAAGTATTTGAGCCCGTTGATGCCCGCGCCCATCTGCAGGTTTTCATACACCGTCATGCGCGGGAAGATGCGCCGGCCCTCGGGTGACTGCGCGATGCCCAAGTGGATGATCTCGTGGGTCGACATCTTGGTGATGTCGCGGCCTGCGAACGTGATCGTGCCTTCGCGCGCCTGCGGGCTGCCGCAGATCGTCATCATCAAAGTCGACTTGCCGGCCCCGTTGGAGCCGATCAGCGTGACGATCTCGCCCTCGTTGACGGTCATATCGACGCCCTTGAGGGCGATGATCGAGCCGTAATAGGTCTTCACGCCCTTCACATCGAGAAGCACGCTCATCGCACCGCCTCCTCGACCGCTTCGACTTCGTCGTCGGGCACACCCAGATAGGCGGCGATGACCTTGGGATCGTTCTTCACGTGCTCGGCCGTCCCGTCGGAGATCTTGGTCCCATAGTCGAGCACGACGACGTGATCGGAGATCTCCATCACCACCGACATGTCATGCTCGATCAAAAGGATCGAGGTGCCGTGCTTTTCGCGGATGTAATAAAGGAGCGCGTTGAGCTCGCCCGACTCGCGCGGGTTGAGGCCCGCCGCCGGCTCGTCGAGGCACAACAACTCCGGCTCGGAGCACATGGCGCGCGCGATCTCCAAGCGCCGCTGCGCGCCATAGGGCAGATCACCCGCCGGGTCGTCCGCGCGGTCCATCAGGCCCACGCGATCCAACCAGTATTTGGCAAGCTCGACCGACTGCGCCAGCTTGTTGCGATAGGTCGGCAAACCAAACAGGCCGCCGATCGAATAGCCCGACGCCAGCATCATCTTGTTGTGCTGCGCCACCATCAGGTTTTCCAGGACAGTCATGCCCTGGAACAGCCGGATGTTCTGGAACGTGCGCGCGACACCGGCCTTCCAGTTGATCTGGTAGTCGGGCATGCGCTCCAACAGATAGCTCGAGCCATCCTTGCGCGTCAGCGTCAGCCGGCCCACGGTCGGCTTATAGAAGCCGGTGAGGCAGTTGAAGCAGGTCGTCTTGCCTGCCCCGTTGGGGCCGATTAGCGCGGTGATATCGCCGCGCCCGATCGACATGGAAAGATCGTTGACCGCGATCAAGCCGCCGAACTGCATGGTCAGGTGCTCGACCACGAGCACCGGGTTATGATCCCACCGCATCAGCCGTGGCCCTCCTTCACCAGCGAGCCCGACACACTCTTCTTCTCCTTCAAGAAGATCGACGGCTCTCTGACCGAGATCAGCCCGCGCGGTCGCCACAGCATCATCAAGATCATCGCCAGACCCACCAAGAGCATGCGGTATTGGGTTGGGTCGAAGTCGTTGCCGAACACCAGTTTGAGGAAATCAAGCTCACGCATGATCTCCATGCCGCCCACGATCACCAAGGCCGCCAGCGCGACGCCCACGAGCGAGCCCATGCCGCCGAGCACCACAATGGCGAGGATCAGCGCCGACTCCAGGAACTTGAACGATTCCGGCGAGACGAAGCCTTGGCGCACCGCGAAGAAGGCGCCCGCAAAGCCGCCGAACATGGCACCCAGCGCAAATGCGGTCAGTTTGGTGTTGCGCGTATTGATGCCCAGCGACCGACACGCGATCTCGTCCTCGCGCAGCGCTTCCCACGCTCGCCCAATCGGCAACCGCCGCAGACGGATGGTGACGAAGGCCGTCAAGGCCGCCAGCAGCAAGATGACGATGTAAAGAAACATCGCGCGGTGGACCGGAGAGAACTCAAGCCCGAAGGTCGCCGCAAAGCCTGTCTCGCTCGCGTTGAACGGGATGCCGAAGAACGTCACGCGCGGGATCGACGACACGCCCGCGCCGCCGCCCGTGAAATCCACCCAGTTGATGGCCACCAGATAGATGATCTCGCCGAACGCGAGCGTCACGATGGCCAGATAGTCGCCACGCAAGCGCAAGACCGGGAACCCGAGTATCACGCCCCATAACGCGGCTAACAGTCCGGCGACCGGAAGCAAGAGCCAGAACGCCCATGCCGCCCAGAAGAACTCGCCGAACATATCGGCAAAGAACATGTGGACCGGCTCGGACGTGGCCAACAGCGCATAGGTATAGGCGCCAATCGCGTAAAACGCGACGTAACCCAAATCAAGCAGCCCCGCGAGGCCCACGACTATATTGAGGCCCCAGCCGAGCATCACATAGATGAGCACCTGGATGCCGAAGTTATCGATCCACTTGAGCGCGCCCGAGCCCAACATCCAATAGGTGATGAAGGGAAACACGATCACGAAACCGAACACCAGCGGCGCGACAAGCGGCGTCAAGCGTGACAGCCCCGCAGACACGCTGGCCGGCATGGCGATCAGCGGCGTCGTCGACCCAGCGCGAGCATTGGCAACGAGCCGCAAGGCGAGCCGCCCGAAAAACACGATCGCTACCGCGGTGGCCACCAGGCCGAACCGGGGCACAAGCGCGAGCTCGTTGGTCGTCTGATCGGTGCGGATCATGACGATCGGGGTGCACAACAACAGCGTCATGAACGCCGCGAACGCGGCATCCTTGAGGGCTGAGGCGAAATCAGTGGCCTGCGGCGCGGCCGCGACGGCCGCGTTGGAGGTAGGACGACCTGCCATGGAACCCTCCTCGGCTCAGACTTTTTCCACCTCGGGCCGCCCAAGCAGACCCGTCGGCATGAAGATGAGCACGATGGCGAGAATGGAAAACGCGGCCACGTCTTTGTATTCAATGGAGAAATAGGCCGACCACATAGTCTCGATGAGGCCGATCAACAGACCGCCCAACACCGCGCCCGGAAGCGAGCCGATGCCCCCCAGCACCGCGGCGGTGAACGCCTTGACGCCTGGAATGAAGCCATCGGCAAAGTTCACCACGCCATAGTAGGTGAGGTAGAACACCCCGGCCACCGACGCCAACGCGGCGCCCATGATGAAGGTGATGGAGATCGTTCGGTCGACGTTCACGCCCAGCAGCGAGGCCATCTTGCGGTCTTGCTCGCACGCCCGCTGTGCGCGGCCAAGCGGCGTCTTCTGCACGATGTACCAGAACACCGCCAACAGGATCGCCGTCACGGCCACGATCATGATCTGCTTATACGACAGCGTCACCGTGCCGCCGATGTTGATCACGTCGTTGAGCATCGGCGGGGTCGGCTTGTTGCGCGGGCCCTGCGTCACTTGAACGAAGTTGAGCAAGAAGATCGACACACCGATCGCGGAGATCAGCGGCGCCAGGCGGAACGACCCGCGCAAGGGTCGATACGCGATGCGCTCAATCGACCAGCTCCAGGCCGATGTGAGCACCATGCTCAAAATCATCACGATGAACAAAGCGAGCGGCACCGCCGTCACGCCCATGGCCGTGATGAGAAGAAACAAGATCAGCGCGATGAACGCGCTCACCATGAACACGTCGCCATGGGCGAAGTTGATCATTCCGATGATGCCATAGACCATCGTGTATCCAATGGCGATCAGGCCATAAATTGAGCCCAGCGTGATGCCATTGATCAGTTGCTGCGAGAAATACTCCACGCGCCACGCCCCTCTTGCCTCACCCAGTCTCCCGGTTGAGTCCGATCCGCGCCCGTCGGGCATTTTGCCTCGTCCGGGGGTTGGCCCATCGTTTCGATTGTTGCCAACGCGGTCGGTGTTTCCCTGTATCAACACCGTCTTAGCAGGGCGATTTCACTCCAACAATGGGGTTTTGCGCCTTACCCGCACGGCAAGCGCGCGAAATCCACGATTAACCATGCGGTGGTGGCTGCCCGCCCGGGTGGAAGCCGACGGCACGCCACCCTATATGCCTTGAAGATGCCGTTATCCCACGGCCGCAGGAGCACGCGTGGTGCCCGATAGCTTTCCCGACATGACCACCGCCGTAAGGGCCCCCATGGCCGAAACATCCGTGAGCGCGAGCGCCGCAGTGTCCGCGTCGGCGTTTCGCGCCGCCATGAGCCGCGTGGGCGGCGCCGTGCATGTGGTCACCACCGATGGTCCGGCCGGCCGCTTCGGCATCACCTGCACGGCGGTCACATCGGTCACCGATACGCCGCCGACCTTGCTGGTGTGTATGAGTCGGACAAGCCGCGCACGCGCCGCCGTCCTCGACAATGGCGTATTGTGCGTCAACACGTTGCCGGCGGGTGCGCAGCGCCTTGCCGACGCGTTCGCCGGGCGGCTTGATCTCACGATGCCGGATCGGTTCGCGCTCGACACCTGGACGCTCGACGCCGAGGCGCCGCTCTCACGCGCGGATCACCTGCCCTCGCCTCGCCTGATGGCGGCCCGCGCGGCGTTTCACTGTCGGCTCACCCAGGTGGTGCCGATGGGCTCCCATGACGTGCTGTTTGGCGCGATTGAGGCGACGGTCACCGGAGCGGATGGCCCGGCCCTTCTCTATCTCGACCGGGCCTACCAGGTGCTGTGAAGTCCGTAGGCCCTCACCAGCGCGGCGACCTCGAGCGTGCTGCGAAATAGGCGGTGCCCGTTTTGGCAGCATGCGAAGCCAGGAGGTCCGAGCGGCATGGGCTGCCGCGTCGTCGCATACCGCTTTAGAAGGGGTTCCAGGTCGGTTGGTCGGTGAACTTCAAATAGCCGACATTCACCCCCAGCCGCGCGCCCACGCCCGAGCGCACCGGAACCACCACCACGGGATCATTGGCAAGCGCGGTGATACCGAAGCCCCCGATCGCATAGACCGAGCCCGCGACGCCGATGAACCGATTGAACACGGCCGGCACGCTGGGCAAGTTGTAGACGAGCATCATCGTCCGCGAGCCTTCGCCGCCGAAATCCCAGCCGATCGAGGGCCCCTGCCAATAGACCTTATGCTGGCCCTGGTCGCGCGTGTAGAGCACGCCCTCGCCATAGCGCAGGCCACCGACCAGCGCGCCGGAGCCTTCCTCGCCCAGGATGTACCCATTGGGCTGGCCATAGCGCGACATCGCTGCCTCGATGACCGTGGCGAGATTGCCCGAGACGGTGCCAAAGAAGTTATGGCCCGCCTGAACCATCTCTTGCGAATTGTAGTTGCCCGGCGCGGCGGATTGCGCGGAGACGCCTGGCGCGGCGGCCACCAGCGCGCAAGCGGCCAGGGCGGCCATCGCGAAGCGGCGGCGGGTCGGATTGGAGGTGTTGTCACGCGACTGCATCGGCGTCCCTCGTCTCAAGCTTGGGGCCGTCACGTCACCGCTCGGCTTGGTCCACCCTGTCGCGCATCGTTGGCGCATGGCCCTTGCGGCCCCGGAAGCCTGTCAGCTCCCTTTTCGTGTCAACACGGTTACCGTTCCGTTAATGCTGCGGCCCGAAGCGATACGCTGCGGGACTTGCACGCCGGGAACCGACCATTCACGGGCCGTTTGACCGCTCGTTAAGCGTTCCTCGTCATGGTGAACCCGGCGGATGTTCGGGCGGGCGCCCCAGACACGAACCCTCAAGAGCGAATCATGTCAGCCGAGTTGAGCGAAAATCGGGCCACATCGGGGCGGCTTTGGACCCGACGCGCGACCCTGTCGGCGCTGGTCGGCGCGTTCGCGCTGGTCCGCCCGGCGGGCACCGTGACCGCAGCCCTGCGCCCGCCGGTGGTGTTTGATCCCATGACCGGCCTTGCCATCGATGGCTTTGATCCGG
>CALSBD010000109.1:0-8478 GCA_943373055.1 Rhizobium sp. Q54 | reverse complement strand
CAATGACCGCGGCTATGAGTGCCTGATCGTGGAGGATGGCACCGGCGCCACCGACCACGGCAATCACTTGGCGGCGCTCAAGATGGTCAAGATGCAAGGTGGCGTGTTCGGTGCGGTGGCTGCCTCGGCGGCGATCCTGGAGGCATTGCCATGACCGGTCGCGCGATTGGGCTTGAGGCCCGCGAGATGACCAAGATCTTCGGCCCGCTGACCGCGCTGGGCGATGTGTCGATCGCGGTGCCCGCTGGCCAGTTCCACGCGCTTCTGGGCGAGAACGGCGCGGGCAAGTCAACGCTCGTGAAATGCATCATGGGCTTCTATCAGCCCGACCGCGGCACCATTCTCATCAACGGCCAGCCGGCGACCATCAAGAACCCGCGCGAGGCGCGCGATCGGGGCGTCGGCATGGTCTATCAGCACTTCACCTTGGTGCCCTCGCTGACGGCGGCTGAAAACCTCGTCATCTCCCGTGCCGACGCACCCGCCGTGATCGACTGGCGCGCTGAGATCAAGGGGCTAGAAGCGTTTCTTGATCGCATGCCGTTCCGTGTGCCATTGACCAAGCCCGTGCATGACTTGGCTGCGGGCGAAAAGCAGAAGCTGGAAATCCTCAAGCAGCTCTATCTTGACCAGCGTTTCTTGATCTTGGACGAGCCCACCAGCGTGCTCACGCCCGGCGAGGCGGATGAGATGCTCGGCCTCTTGCGCGGCATGGCCGCGTCGGGCGAGATCACCGTGTTGATGATCACCCACAAGTTCCGTGAGGTGACTGCGTTTGCCGATGCGGTGACGGTGTTGCGTCGTGGTCGGCTCGCCGGCGCTGGCAAGGTCGGCGATCTGTCGACCGACGAGATGGCCAAGATGATGATCGGCGATACCCCGATCCGCGCCCGCGCCGAGCGCAAGCCGCAGCCCACCCAGCCCACCGTGATCGAGCTGACCGCGCTGTTCGCCGAGGGCGACGATGGCCGCGGCGCGCTCAACGGTGTCGATCTCAAGGTGAAGGCCGGCGAAATCGTCGGCATTGCCGGGGTGTCGGGCAATGGCCAGAAGGAGCTGGTAGAGGCCTTGTCGGGCCAGCGTCCGCTCACCGACGGCCGCATCTTTGTCAAGGGCGAGGGCTTTGAGCCGACCCGCCAGTCATTCGCCCGCTTCAAGGTGTTCGGCCTGCCCGAGGAGCCGTTGAAAAATGCCACCGTGCCGAAGATGTCGGTGGCCGAAAACATGGCCTTCCGCGCTTTTGATCAGCCGCCCATGGCCTCGCTCAAGTGGTGGCTCTCGCCGGGCCCCATGCGCGCCCGTGCCCGCGAGCTGATTAGCCGCTACCGGGTAAAGACCACCTCGCCCGACGCGCCCATCGAGACCTTGTCGGGCGGCAATGTGCAGCGCTCGGTGCTGGCGCGTGAGCTGTCGGGCGATGTCGATGTGCTCATCGTCGCCAATCCGTGCTTCGGGCTGGATTTCGCGTCGGTCGCCGACATCCGCGCCCAGATCATGGATGCACGCAACAAGGGGGCGGCGGTGATCCTGGTGTCGGAAGACTTGGACGAAATCCTCGAACTGGCCGACCGCATCGCGGTGATGTCGGAAGGACGGGTCGGCTATCAGGTCGACGCCGCCCACGCCGATCGCACCGAGATCGGCCGGCATATGGCGGGCCACGCATGACCATTCCACCCGCGCCCTATCTGGTGCCCGCTCAGCCCGGCCCGTTCGAGCTGCACGCCGACCATGTCGCCTTGATCGTGATCGACATGCAGCGCGACTTCATCGAGCCGGGCGGCTTTGGCGCCGCGCTGGGCAATGATGTGTCGCGTCTGGCCGCGGCCATCCCAGCCGTGCAATCGCTGCTGAGCCTGTTTCGTGCCAAGGGCTGGCCGATCATCCACACCCGCGAATGCCATCGGCCTGATCTGTCCGACTGCCCGCCTGCCAAGCGCCTGCGCGGCAAACCCTCGCTGCGCATCGGCGACCCCGGCCCGATGGGCCGCATCTTGATCGCCGGCGAACCGGGGGCGGAGATCGTGCCAGCGTGCGCCGCGCTGCCAGGCGAGATCGTCATCGACAAGCCCGGCAAGGGCGCCTTCCATGCCACGGAGCTGGGGGCTGTCTTGGCCAATCTCGGCGTCAGCCAGCTCGTATTCGCCGGTGTCACCACTGAGGTGTGCGTGCAGACAACCATGCGCGAGGCCAATGACCGGGGCTATGAGGCGCTGCTGGTCGAAGAAGCGACCGAGAGCTATTTCGCGGCGTTCAAGACCGCGACCCTTGACATGATCCGCGCCCAAGGCGGCATCGTCGGCTGGACCTGCCACATGGCTGATTTGGAGGCCGCCTGCCAATGAGCGTGCTCACGCCCCCCGACGACGCAACCCTTGCTCAGTATCGCGACGCCACCGCCGCCGCGCTCGGCGTGCCGTTGGACGACATCACCCGCCCGGGCGTGACCGCCCATCTGGCGGTCGCCTTCAAGATGGCGGCCCTTGTGAAGGCAGCGGAGCTTGGCGATCACGCCGAGCCCGCGCCCGTGTTCGAGGCGTGAGCATGGCGGACGGTTTTGACCCCATTTCCGCCTCCGCAACGGCAATCGTCGCTGCCATCGCGAACGGCGCGATCACCGCGCGGGCGGTGACGGAGGTGCATCTTGATCGGATCGGCGCGCTGAACCCGACGCTGAGGGCCTATACCGACGTCACCGCCGACCGGGCGCTGGCCGCGGCCGATGCCGTCGATCGCGCCCGCGCGGCCGGTCAACCGCTTGGGCCTTTGGCCGGCGTGCCGTTTGCGGTCAAGAACCTCCTAGATCTGAAGGGCCTCGTCACCCGCGCCGGCTCCAAGATCAACCGCGACCATGCGCCCGCCACGGCCGATGCCACGGTGGTCACGCGCTTGGAGGCGGCCGGCGCGGTGTGCCTGGGCGCGCTCAACATGGGCGAATACGCCTATGACTTCACCGGCCAGAACGCCCACGATGGCAACGCGCTGAACCCCCATGACCTCATCCGCATGTCGGGCGGCTCCTCGGGCGGCTCGGGCACGGCTGCTGCCGCCGGGCTCGCGACGCTGACGATTGGCTCCGATACCAACGGCTCGATCCGCGTGCCCGCGTCGCTGTGTGGCCTGTTCGGCCTCAAGCCGACCTATGGCCGCGTCACCCGCGGCGGCACCTTTCCGTTCGTGTCAAGCCTCGACCATATCGGCCCGCTCGCCCGCTGCACCGACGATCTCGCCGTGTCGCTTGCCGCCATGGAGGGCGTCGATCCGCTCGATCCGGCCACCCGCGCCGCGCCGCCCGCACGCCCCGTGCCGCCAGTCGATGCGCTGCGCATCGCCATCGCCGATGATCACTTCGCCCGCAACGGCAAGCCCGAGGCCTTCGCCGCCGTGGCCGCCGTCGCCTCCGCGCTTGGCGCCACCCGCACCGTCACGCTGCCCGACGCGCCGCGCGCTCGGGCGGCGGCCTATCTCATCACCATGGCGGAGGGCGCGGCGCTGCACGCCGACCGCCTGCGCACCCGGGCGCATGATTTTGATCCCGACGTGCGCGACCGTTTGCTCGCCGGTGCACTGCTGCCGGCCGACTGGCTGATCGCGGCACAAAAACTGCGGCGCGCCTATCGCGCGGCGGTGATCGACCTCTTCAACGACGTCGACGTCATCCTGGCGCCCGCCACGCCCGCCCATGCGCCGCGCGGCGATGAAAAGACCTTCGTGCTCGACGGGGTGGAGCTGCCGGTGCGGCCCAACATGGGGGTCTACACCCAGCCGATTTCGTTCATCGGTCTGCCGGTCGTCGCCGTTCCGGTGTGGCTTGAGGGCGCGGCATTGCCCATCGGCGTGCAGATCATCGCGGCGCCCTGGGCCGATCACACCGCCCTTCACGTCGCCCGCCACCTGGAAACGCTCGGCACCGTCAAAGCCCCGGTCGCAGCTCTGTGAACGCCCGGTGAGCAGTGCGCTCAGTCGATGGTACCGCGGGGTCTTTAGCCGATAGCCGGTTCCCACGACTTGGGACGACTCCTTAGTGGCCCGTGGCCGGCGCGTCCACCATCAGCGCGTCGAGATCGTCATAGAGCGCCTGCGAGTGCTGATAGAGCCGGTCAAACACCGGCTGCATGCGCGCATAGCGCTCCGCCCAGACTGGATCGGGCAGCACATCAGCCTCGGTGCGCACCAAGGCGTCGGCGGCCGTGGCCGCATCGGGCGCTTCGCCCATCGCCACGTGGGCCATCGCGGCCGCGCCGATCACGCCACACTCGGCCTCCTTGGGCACGGCAATGGGGATGCCGAAGGCGCTCGCCAGGATCTTCAGCCATAGCGCGGTCTTCGCCCCGCCGCCCGATGCGATCACCCGAGTGAGCCGGGTGCCCGAGCGCGCCTCCATGATACGAATGTGCCGCGTCACCGCGAATGCGACGCCCTCCATCACCGCGCGATGCAGATGCGCCAGCCCATGCCCAGCCGCGAGCCCGAAAAACTGCGCCCGCGCATTGCGATGCCGGCCAAACCGCTCGCCGGTCAAATAGGGCAAGAAGAACAACCCATCCGCCCCCGGTGGCGCCTCGGCGGCTTTTGCCACGATGGCCGGATAGTCGACCGTGTTGTCATGGAATGCCCGGCGTGCCCAGCGCATGGCGTCGCCGCCTGATTCAAGCAACACAAAGCTGCCGAAGCCGCCTTCGACGGTGCCCACATTGGAGAGCTCAAGATCAAGGATCGGCTGCGGATTGACCACGGTGATAATCGCCGAGGTGCCCAGCACCACCGAGCCGACGCCCGGCCGCGCACAGCCCGAGCCCAACAGGGCGGCGGGATAGTCGCCCGCGCCCACCACCACGGGCGTGCCGGCGCGAAGCCCGGTCTCGGCCGCGGCGGCCGCGGTCACCGCGCCCAGCCACTCGGTCGAGCCGCGCAAGGGCACGAGCTTGCGCCGATCCAGGCCGAGCGTGGCGATGATCTCATCCGACCAGTCACCGGTCGACGGGTTCATCAGAAAGCTCGCCGCCGCCTCCGTGCGGTCCATCGCGCGTTCGCCCGTGAGGTGAAAGTTGATGTAGTCCTTGGGCATCAGCACGGCGGTGGCGCGCTGATAGGCCTCTGGATCATGGTCGCGCAGCCACTGCAGCTTGAAGGCGGGCCACGCCGTGGTCGGCGGATTGCCCGTCAGCGGCAAATAGGCCCCGTCGGGATGGGCGGCCTCGAACGCGGCCACGTGGTCGGCGGTGCGCTTGTCATTCCACAAAGGCGCCGTCTCGCGGGTCAGCGCCCCGGCATCATCAATCAACACGGTGCCGTGCATTTGCCCGCACGCGGCCACGGCCGCAATGCGCTCGGCCGCGCCCGCCACATCCGCCAACACGTCGCGAATGGCGCCCACCGTGCCCGCCCACCAGTCGGCCGGCCGCTGCTCCGACCACGCAAACCGCGGCACGATCTGCTCATGCGCGCGCGCCCGGATCGCCAGGATCTCCCCCGCCCGATCCACCAACGCCGCCCGCGCACTGCCCGTACCGACATCAATGGCGAGAACAAGCGGAGCGGTCATGGGCGGTTCCTTGTGCTGTGTGTGTAGTTTAATTAGCGAACCGACGGCGTCAATGTGCAAGGAGCAAGTGAAGATCTCCTCGGTTCGGTTCCAGCATCAATGTTGATCTCCCCCTTCTCCTCTTGTGGGAGAAGGTGTCGCGCAGCGACGGATGAGGGGGTGGCGGCGAGGGCGAGGCTGATTTAAAACGTTGGATATATTTATAAATACCCCTCATCCGCCCCTTCGGGGCACCTTCTCCCACAAGGGGAGAAGGGGATGTCCCGCAAGGGGAGAAGGGAAAGTCCAGCAAGTTTACAGACGGCATTTCCATCCCTCACCGCCTCCATCTCCTCCGCATTGCCACCCACTCCCTCTTCATTTATGTAGTAAAATACCAAACTCACCCCTATTCGAGACCTCCCATGCGCGCTCTTGAGGAACCGATCGCTTACGCCCTTGATCTCACGCAAGGTCGGCTGAACGCAGCGCCGGGGCGTTATGAGAAGCGGTTGCGGGATTTAGACGGGCTTTATGCCGATACGGCCGCATTTGCCGCCGAGGTCGCTGTTGGTGGCGATGCGGTGGTCTATGAGGTGACCGATGTGCGGCCGCCGGTTGTCGAGGGCGGCATGATCTTTGGCGTCACGCACATGGCGCCCGGTCGCATCGGGCGGGAGTTTTATATGACGCGCGGCCACATCCATGCCCGCGCGGATCGGCCGGAGATCTACGTGGGCGAGGCCGGGGCCGGCGTGATGCTGTTGGAAAGCCCGGCGGGCGAGATGCGCGTCGTGCCGATCACGCATGGTGTGGTGTGCTACGTGCCGCCGTTTTGGATCCACCGCTCGGTCAATACCGGGCCCGGACCCTTCATCATGCTGTTCAGCTATCCCGCCGATGCCGGCCAAGACTATGAGATCATCGCCCGTGCCGGCGGCATGCGCTGGCGCGTGGTCGACGATGGCGTGGGTGGCTGGACAACGGTGGAAAACCCGCACTGGCGGCCCCGCGACCCCACCGAGATTGCCCGCTTGATGGGGGAGGGCGCATGACGCTGCCCATTTTCACCCGGCCCACGCTTCTCTTCATCGGCGTGACGACGACAAAAAGCTCCATCATGCAGGTGTTTCCCGCCTGGGCGCGGCATTTGGGGCTTGATGCCGATATTGCCGGTGTTGACCTGCCGGTGGGTGCGTCGGTAGAGGCCTATCGCGCCGTGGTCTGCCGGCTCAAGGATGACCCGATGATCCGCGGCGCCTTGGTGACCACCCACAAGCTCGATGTGTTTCGCGCCTGCCGCGACCTGTTCGATGGGGTGGATCCGCTGGCCGCCTTGACCCAGGAGACAAGCTGTCTCTCAAAGCGCGGCCCACGGCTGGTCGCAAGTGCCAAGGACCCGATCACCGCCGGCCTCGCGCTGGACGCGTTGTGCGCCGAGGCCCGCGCCGCGCGGGGCAGCGAGCGGGTGTTCGCCGACACGGGGGCGGCCTGTTTGCTGTTGGGGGCAGGTGGCGCGGCAACGGCGATCACCTGGCATCTGATGGAACGCCACCCGGCGACCGACCGACCATCGCGCCTCATCGTCACCGATCGCTCCGCCCACCGACTGGACGAGATGCGCGCGTTTCACGCCACACTCGGCGCGTCGATACCGGTGGAGTACCACCGCGTCGCCACCTCGGCCGACACCGACCGTCTCATGACAGCGCTGCCGGCCGGCTCGCTTGTCATCAATGCGACCGGGCTCGGTAAGGACGCGCCCGGCTCGCCGTTGTCGTCGGCAGCGGTGTTTCCCGATAACGCGCTGGCGTTCGAGCTCAATTATCGCGGCGATCTCGTCTTTCTGGCGCAGGCGCGGGCCCAGGCCGACCGCGGCGTGCGCGCGACCGACGGCTGGGTGTATTTCCTCCATGGTTGGACGCGGGTGATCGCCGAGGTTTTTGATCTCGACATCCCCACCACCGGCCCGGGCTTCGACGCCCTATCGGCGATCGCCCGCGACGCTGGACAGGACGCAGCCACGCACGGGGGCCGGGATGGGCGAAACCCTGTTTGAGCGGATCGCCGCCGCGCGGCCGGCGTTGCGCGCCTCGGAGGCTAAGGTGGCTGACTGGGTGATCACCCACCCTGACGGCGCCGTCCGCTTCGTCTTGCGCCAGGTGGCGGCCGAGGCGGGGGTGAGCGAACCCACGGTGCTGCGCTTCGTCAAGGGCTTGGGCTTTGATGGCTACCCGGCGTTTCGCCTGGCGCTCGCCACCCAGCTCGCCGTGGGCGTGCCCGCGCTCCACGCGGCCATCGCGCCGGGCGATACCACCGCGGCGATCGCCGACCGCATCCTCGGCCACACCATGGCAAGCCTTGATCAGGTGCGCCGACGGCTTGATCCGGGTACCATCACTCAGGCCGTTCAGCGTCTGTCGGCCGCGCGCGCGATCCTGTTCATCGGGCTTGGCGCCTCAGGAATTGTCGCGCAAGACGCGCAACAGAAGTTTCCCCTGTTCGGCGTGCCGTGCACGGCCGAAACCGACGCGCACCAGATGCTGATGGCCGCGCACATGAGCGGACCCGGCACGCTGGTGGTGGCGATCTCGCACACGGGAGCCTCCGCGCCCATCGTCGCCGCCGCTCAGGCCGCGCGGCGGGCGGGGGCCACGGTGTTGGCGCTCACCGGCGGCGCGGGCGCGCTGTCGGCGCTGGCCGATCAGGTGCTGCGCATCGAGGCGATTGAAAACACCGACGCGTTTACACCCGCTGTCTCGCGCATCGGCGCGCTGGTGATGATCGATATCCTCGCCACCGCCGTCGCGCTGGGCCGGGGCGAGACGCACCTCGCCCGGCTCGCCACCATGAAAGAAGCCCTCGCCGAGGCGCGTCGGGGCTGAGGCTAACCTCACACCCCAATTTCGCATTCCAAAGTCAAACGCGCCGGCACGCGTGGGTTGGCGGGTCTC
>CALSBD010000108.1:0-8486 GCA_943373055.1 Rhizobium sp. Q54 | reverse complement strand
CTGATCCGATCCGGTGGCTCACTTGCACTCGGTGGTGCGGGCCGGCCAGGGCTGGTTCTTGGCGACGTACTCTTCCGCCGCCTTCACGAGCATCGGACGCACCACTTCGGTCATCGGCGAGAACCAGTCGGAGACCTTCTTCCAGCCTTCGCCATCCCACTGCTGGATGTAGACCTTGTTGCCGCCCGAGTGGTCGGAGCAGGAGAGCTTCAAGGGAGCCATGAAGCCCTCAAGGCCGAGCTCCTTCAGGCGCGCTTCGGTGATGTTGAGCGCCTCGAACCCCTTTTGCACGTCCTCGGAGGTCACGTTCTTCTTGCCCGTCAGCTTCTGCGCCGTGGCGATCGCCTCGGCCATCAGGACGGAGTTCATCACGCCGCGGTTATAGAGGTTCTCGCCCACCTTGGCCTTGTCGGCCTGGCTCAAGCCCTTGTCGACCACGTGCTTCATGATGTCCTGAATGACGGGGAAGTTGGTGCCCACGCCATTGAAGTTGAGCGTCTTGTAGCCAGTCGCGTCCTTGCCGGTCGGACGCGCGTCGTCTTCGCCACCCGACCACCACACGCCGATGAACTTATCCATCGGGAAGCGGATCTTGGCGGCTTCCTTCACCGCCGTCGGGTTCATGGCGCCCCAGCCCCACATGATCATGTAGTCGGGACGGTCGCGGCGCACATTGAGCCACTGGGAGGCCTGGTTCTGCATTTCAGCAGCCGGCACCGGATACTGGGTCAGCTCGAACCCATAGTCCTTGGAGAACTGCTCCAGAAGCGGGATCGCCTCACGGCCGTAACCGGCGTCGAGGAAGATGTAGCCGATCTTCTTGCCCTTCAGCTTGTCCATGCCGCCTTCTTGCTCGGCGATGTACTTGATGATCGCCGAGGCGCCATCCCAGTAGGTCGCCGGCGGGTTGAACACCCAGGGGAACTTGGTGCCGTCAGCGGCCGCCGACAGGCCATAGGCCATCGACAGCACATTGACCTTATCCACCGAGGCCTTGGGGATCAGCTGCAAGGTGATGCCGGTCGAATAGGGGTTCACGATCAACGGCTGCTTGCCCTTGACCGATTCATAGCACTCGACGCCCTTTTTGGTGTCGTAGCCGGTCTCGCATTCCTCGATGATGATCTTCACGCCGCCGATGCCGCCGTCGCGCTGATTGAGCATCTCCAGGTAGTCGCGCATGCCGTTGGCGATCGGGATGCCGGAGCCGGCGAACGCGCCCGTGCGGTAGGTGAGGAGCGGCAAATAGTGGCCCTCGGCCTTGGCCGTCTCGATCAGCGTCGATCCGCCGATGAAGGTGGCGGCCAGCGCGCCGAGCATGAATGCTTTCAAAGACATGTTGTTGTCCTCCCAGACGATGCCGATCCCAAGGGGAATCGGCCTTTCGGTGAGCCTCCCATATCGGGCACCCTGGCCGGCTCTTGGCCCGGGACCCTGTCGCGTCCGCGTCGTCTGGCCCTCAGTAGGGGAAGGGCCACACGCGCAGCTTCTGTTTGAAGATCTGCCACAATCGCGCGAGGCCGTGCGGCTCGACGATGAGGAAGAAGATGATCAACCCGCCGATGATCATGAAGGTGAGGTCTTCCACATTCTTGGCCGCCAGCGGCAGGCCGAGCTCGTGGGAGAGCGTGCGCAAGATGATCGGTAGGATGAAGATGAAGGCTGCGCCCATGAAGGAGCCGATCAACGAGCCCAATCCGCCCAAGATGCACATGAACAAGATCAGGAACGACTGGTTGATCGAGAACACCGCCGAGGGCTCGGCCGCGTTGAGATAGAGCGTCACCAGCATCGCGCCGGCGACGCCGCAATAGTAGGACGACACGCCAAACGCCATCAGCTTGGCATTATAGAGTTTCACGCCCATGAGCTGAGCGGCGATGTCCATGTCGCGCACCATCATCCAGGTGCGACCAATACGACCATGGACGAGATTGGACGCGATCCACGTCAAGAAGATCACGATCGCCATCACCGCATAATAGCGCATCCATGGGTCGGCGGCCGGGCCGGTCAGCGTGATGCCGAACGCCTGGCGGGCGGGCATCTCGATCGCGCCGGAGGCATTGTAGTTATAAAGCCAGCCGATGCGGATGAAACACCACTCCAGGAAGAACTGCGCGGCCAGCGTGGCGACCGCCAAATAAAGCCCCTTGATGCGCAAGGACGGCAAGCCGAACAGCATGCCGACCGCCGCCGCCACGAAGCCTGACGCGAGGATCAGAACCAGGATATTGGCCTCGGGGAAGAAGGTGGTGAGCTTATTGACCGTATAGGCGCCCACGCCCATGAACGCGGCCGAGCCAAGCGACAATTGCCCCGCATAGCCCAAAAGCAGATTGAGCCCCAAGGTGGCGAGCGCCAGGATCAAGAAGGGGATCATCACGCCGGAGATGAAGAACTCCGACGCGAACAAGGGGATGCCGACGAGGGCGATCAGCAAAATGATGCCGACGCCGATCTTGTCCTGCAGGATCGGAAAGATCTCGCTGTCGGCCTGGTAGGAGGTCTTGAACTGTCCGGTTTCCCGATAAAACATCGCCGCCTCCTCACACGCGCTCGATGATCTTCTCGCCGAACAAGCCTTGTGGCCTGAACAGCAGGAAGACGAGGGCGATCATGTAGGCAAGCCAGCTCTCGATGCCCGAACCGATGAGCGGACCCCAATAAAACTCGCCGATTTTTTCGCCAATCCCGATGATGAGCCCGCCGACAATGGCGCCGGGGATCGAGGTGAAGCCGCCCAGGATCAACACGGGAAGTGCCTTCAACGCGATGATCTGCAAGGCGAACGACACGTCGGAACGCGCGCCCCACATGATCCCGGTGGCAAGCGCCACCACGCCGGCGGCGAACCACACGATCACCCAGATCTGATTGAGCGAAATGCCCACCGACAGCGCCGCCTGGTGATCATCCGCCACCGCACGCAGCGCTCGGCCAATGCGGGTGTAGGAGAAGAACCAGCCAAGCCCGGACACCAGCACCACCGCCATCACCGCCGCGGTGATATCGATGTGCTGGAAGATCACCACGCCGCCACCGACTTCCCAATCCGACGATCCATTAGGGATGCCCAGCTCATCGGCGATCATGCGCTTGGGCTCGCCGCCGAAGACAAACTGGCCAAAGCCAATGAGGAAGTAGGTGAGCCCGATCGTCGCCATCAGCAAGATCACGTCGTGCTGGTTGACGAGGTGGCGCAGCACCACGCGCTCCACGGTGATGGCGAGTACGCCCATCACGCCGAGCGCGAGAAACAGCGAGATCCACGCCGGCACGCCCATGGCGTGGAACCCGACGAGCGCGAGCGCCGCGAACACCACCATGATGCCTTGCGCGAAGTTGAACACGCCTGACGCCTTGAAGATCAAGACGAAGCCAAGCGCGATCAAGGCATAGAGAATGCCGCCCACGAAGCCTTCCCACAGCACCTGGATCAACAGATCGGGTGCGGAGATCATCTGCGCGAAGGGGTCGATGAAGATGTTATAGAGCATATCCCCCTCCTTTTAGTGCGACACGCCCAGATAGGCATCGATCACGTCTTGGTTCTTTTGAACCTCTTCGGGTGTGCCGTCGGCGATCTTGCGGCCATAGTCGAGCACGACCACCCGGTCTGAGAGGTCCATGACGACGCCCATGTCGTGCTCGATGAGCGCGATCGTGGTGCCGTATTGCTCACGCACATCCAAGATGAAGCGGCTCATGTCCTCTTTTTCTTCCAGGTTCATGCCCGCCATCGGCTCATCGAGGAGAAGAAGCTCAGGCTCCATGGCAAGTGCCCGGCCGAGCTCCACTCGCTTCTTGAGGCCGTAGGGCAGCTTGCCGACCGGCGTCTTGCGGATGTGCTGGATTTCCAGGAAGTCGATGATCTCTTCCACCTTGCGGCGATGCTCGATTTCCTCGCGCTGCGCGGGGCCATAGCGAAACAGCTGGAAGATGAAGGGCGATTTCATCTTCAAAGACCGGCCGGCCATGATGTTGTCGAGCGTCGACATGCCCTTGAAGAGCGCGACGTTCTGGAACGTGCGGGCAATGCCCTGGCTCGCCGCCTCATAGGGCTTTTGCTGCGCGCGCGTTTTGCCCTTGTAGGTGATCGTGCCTTGCTGCGGGTGATAGAAGCCGTTGATGACATTGAGCATCGACGTCTTGCCCGCGCCGTTGGGGCCGATGATGGCGCGGATCTCACCCTTGACGATGTCAAACGAGATGTTGGTCAGCGCCTTCACGCCACCAAAGGCGAGCGAGATGTTATCGACCTTGAGGATCACCTCGCCCGGCGCGATGCCGTCGCGGGCGCGAGCGGCCGGGATGGCTTCACCGACAATCGCGTTCATTCCGCCGCCTCCGCCATCGGCGCCGCCACGGGCGCGTGGGTGGTCATGTCCTTGATTTTGACGGTGGCCTGAATGACGCCCTTGCGGCCGTCCTCGAAGGTCACCTCAGTCTTGACGAACTTCTCCGTCGAGCCGTCATAAAGCGCCTCGACGAGCGGGGCGTAGCGCTCAGCGATGAAGCCGCGGCGGACCTTTTGGGTGCGCGTGAGCTCGCCATCGTCGGCGTCGAGCTCCTTGTGCAAGATCAGGAAACGCTTGATTTGGGCATTCGCCATCATCGGCTCGCGGGCGAGATCCCGGTTGACCTGATCGACGTGCTTTTCAATCATCTCGTAGACTTGGGGGTGGCTGGCAAGTTCTTGGTAGGATGCGTAGATGACGTTGTTGCGCTCCGCCCAATTGCCCACCGCCGTCAAGTCGATGTTGACCATGGCCGTCGCGTAGTCGCGGCCATCGCCCACGGCGACCACTTCCTTGATGTTGGGGAAGAACTTCAGCTTGTTCTCGATGTATTTGGGCGCGAACAGCGCGCCGGACGCCAGTTTGCCGACATCCTTGGCACGGTCGATGATGCGCAGGTGCCCGGTCTGATCGAAGAAGCCGGCATCGCCCGAATGCACCCAGCCATCGGCGGTCTTGGTCGACGCGGTCGCTTCGTCGTTCTTGTAGTAGCCGACGAACACGCCCGGCGAGCGGTAGAGCACCTCGCCGGTCTCAGCGATCTTGATCTCCACGTCCGGCGCGGGTTTGCCGACCGTATCGGCGCGGATCTCGCCGTCGGGCTGCATGGTCACATAGACGCCGGCCTCGGTCTGACCGTAGAGCTGCTTTAAATTGATGCCGAGCGAGCGATAAAACGCGAAAATCTCCGGCCCGATCGCCTCGCCGGCCGTATAGCCGACCTTGAGGCGGGAAAAGCCCATGCGGTTCTTGAGCGGGCCGTAGATGAGGATCTCGCCGATCCCGTATTTCAGCCGATCCATCAGCGGCACCGGCTTGCGATCCAGAATATCGCCACCGACCTTGCGGGCGTGCTCGATGAAATAGTGGAACACCTTGCGCATGAAGGGCCCGGCGTCTTCCATGCGCACCATGGTGAGCGTCAACAGGCCCTCGAACACGCGCGGCGGGGCGAAGAAATAGGTCGGCCCGATCTCGCGCCGATCCTCCACGATGGTCTCGGCCGATTCCGGGCACGAGACGCAAAAGCCCGCCACCATCGATTGGGCGTAGGAAAAGATGTGGTCGCCGACCCAGGCGAGCGGCAAATAGGCGATCGTCTCTTCGTTTTCGGTCAGATGATCGAACTTGATGCCGTTGGCGGCCGAGATGACCACATTGTCAAACGACAACATCACGCCCTTCGGCTTGCCGGTGGTGCCCGAGGTGTACAAGATCACCGCCAGATCGGAGCCCGTGTACTTGGCGAAACCATCACGCCAGCGCTGTTCGAGGCTCGGGTCTGCATTCAGCGCCTCACGACCCATTTGCTGTACGGCTTCAAACCCGTGGATGGTCTTGGGGTCATAGCCGCGCATGCCACGCTCCTCGTCGAAGATGACGTGGCGCAGGCCCTTCAACGTGTCGTGCATGGAGAGGACCTTGTCGGTCTGCTCCTGGTCTTCCACCACCGCGAACGAAACGCCCGCGTGGTCAAGCACATAGACCATCTCGTCGGCGACCGCGTCTTTGTAGACGGGCACCGGGATCGCGCCGAGCGACTGCACCGCGCAAAACGTCCAATAAAGCCGCGGCCGGTTGGCCCCCACGAGAGCGACGGTCTCGCCAGCCTTGAGGCCGAGCACCTGTAGGCCGAGCGCGAAGTCGCGCACTTCAAGCGCGACCTGGGCCCAAGTCCAGCTTTGCCAGATGCCAAACGCCTTTTCGCGAATGGCCGGCCGCGTGCCGCGGGTGGCGGCATTGCGCATCAACAGTTTGGGAAAGGTATCCGCGGGCGCGCGATCATGTCCGGCCGTCACAGCGAACGTCCTCCTGGCCCCGTCTTGGGGACCCCAGCGTTTCCTTTGGGTCGCGTGGCTCCTTGACGCCTCGTCTGTCCCCCCTCGGGGCTACCCCTTGGAGAACACCGGACACGGCCACTTCAACCTTATGGAAATGTACGCAGGCCAACGAAGGTCTGACAAGCAGCGCGTTGACAGACAACCCACTTCTTGCAAGGTAAAGGTGCGGGAAAAGTTTGTTTGTATGTGACGTTAAGGGAAGCTACTTGGCGGCGTCTGGCGTCGTGGTTTTACCTAAAGCTCTGATTTCACTATCGTATACGCAACTGACAATCTCCCCCTTCTCCCCTCGCGGGAGAAGGTGCCGCGCAGCGGCGGATGAGGGGGGGCGGCTAGTGAGAAGTTCTTGTAAGTCATTGGTATAGCTGAGATATACCCCTCATCCGGCCCTTCGGGGCACCTTCTCTCGGCCAAGGGGAGAAGGGTGGTCGTTCAAGGGGAGAAGGGTGCGTCCCGCCAAGGGAACAAGGAACCAATTTCTCGTCGAATGATCCGCCCTCACGTCACCGATTGCCAAGCGGCGTCGATGCGGGGTTGTTTCCATTCGCCGGGTGGGGTGGGCGCCGCGCCGGGGGTGGCGATGTTGGTGCCTTGGCCGCCGGTGAGTGTGACGCGGCCGGCGCGGTTGGACACGTCGACGCGGCCGGTGAACACAAACACCCCGAACACCCCATTCGACGGGCCGGCGAACAGCTTGGTGCCGCGCACGGCCAACAGGGCATAGGGCGAGGTGATGATGGTGTCTTGCGACTGGCCCGGCTCCTCGCGATCCAACGCCAGCGCGCCGTCGAGCAGACGGATATCGCCGCCGCGGGCGACCATGTAGCGGTCGATTTCCACACGGGTGTTGGCGCCCATATAGAGCTTGGTTGCGGGGCCGAGCGCGGCCTCAAGCCGGGATGCCGCTCCGGTGATCAACCGCTCGCCGACATAGAGCGGCAGGCCGGGGGCGAGCTCGCGGCGGGCGCCCTTGCGCCGTCCGGTGACCGAGCCGGTGGCAACGGCGACCGTGCCGACATCATCGACGGCCCAGGCTGGCAGCGACCCGGTGGCGCCAAGCGCCGAGAGGCCCACAAGAAGATGACGGCGATCCAACATGAAAGGTTCCCTTCGGGTAGCTTGCCAACAGTGGACCCGCGTGGGCCCCAGCGTCAATTGCAAGACTTGGCTTCGATCACGAACAAATCCGCACGCGCTTCCAGACCCACACATAGGTGCCGGTCGATTCGTCGAATACGCGCACGCGCTGGCGCTGCCACACACACTCTTCGGCCTCGATGTGAGGGCCGCTGGGGGCGACCTCATAGGTGGGCCGCGGACCGGGCCAGGGCTTTGAATCGGCCAAAGCGGGCACGACAACCGCGAGGGAGGCGGCGGCGAGAATGGCGGCGCCAAGCGCGCGGCACGGGGTGATCAGCATGAATGAGGCTCCTTGCGTGGGACGGTGCGGCGGGTGGCCAACCGTCGGCGCACCTTGGCGGCTTCGGGCGTGGGGGGCTGTTCCTCAGGGAACACGCGGTTGACGCGGCCGGCCGAAGCGGGCAATCGATCGGTGTGGCCGGCGGGGCGGACCCCCGCGCGCGGCGGGAGAACGGGAATGCGCGTCGTCTTCATGGGAACGCCCGAATTCGCGGTGCCCACGCTCACGGAGATCATTGGCCAGGGCCACGAGGTGGTCGCGGTCTATACCCGCGCGCCGCGCCCAGCCGGCCGGCGGGGGCTCGAATTGACCCCCTCGCCGGTGCAAGCGACCGCCGAGCGGTTTGGCCTTCCCGTCGAGACACCTGCCACCTTGCGCGATGGCGACGCGCAGGCGCGCCTTGCGGCCTATGAGCCCGAGATCATCGTGGTCGTCGCCTATGGCCTCATTTTACCGCAAGCGGTGCTCGATCTGCCGCCTGAGGGCTGCCTCAATTTGCACGGCTCGCTGTTGCCGCGCTGGCGGGGCGCCGCGCCGATCCAGCGCGCGATCATGGCCGGCGACGCGGAGACCGGCGTGATGGTGATGAAGATGGAGGCGGGGCTTGATACCGGCCCGGTCGGCATCGTGGAGCGGGTGGCGATCAGCCCCAGCGTGACGACCGGCGAGCTGACCGAGCGGCTGGCGCGGCTGGGTGCGGATCTC
>CALSBD010000107.1:0-8539 GCA_943373055.1 Rhizobium sp. Q54 | reverse complement strand
GACCAACTCACGAGCCCGCACGCTCGCTGGCAGACGCCGGACACACGGCTCATTGAAAACGTCAAAAAGGACCGCCGCAGGCCGCGACGATCCTATCCGATCTTATCCAAGAGAAAGAAACGCGAGCGCGGGACCGAAGGCCGGCGTATCAGCGCTTCGGAGCGGCCGCGGCCTTCACCGGCAGCAGGCCCTCGCGCTGGGCGCGCTTGCGGGCGAGCTTGCGGGCGCGACGAACGGCTTCCGCCTTCTCGCGGGCCTTCTTCTCGGACGGCTTCTCGTAATGGCCGCGCAACTTCATCTCGCGGAAGATACCCTCACGCTGCATCTTTTTCTTGAGCGCCTTGAGAGCCTGATCGACGTTGTTGTCGCGAACGAGAACCTGCACGCTTGTGACCCCGTTTTGTCAGCGCACGCGCTCGCACCCTCACTCAGGTTGCGCCCCGCGGTACGCTCAGTTGCCGCTATCATCCTTGGGTCGACGCGCGGCCGAAGTCGCGGCCAGCGGCCGACCGATCGGATCCACGCGGCGTGAGATTGCCGTCATATCGATGTGATGACGAAAACCCACCCGACCCCGCGACGCGAAGCGCCGCTGGAATTGGGGTGGGCAATAGCAGACGATGGGCGGCTTGTCCACGCCTGGGCGCGCCCCGCGGCGACAAAATTGCCGCCAGCGGTCAAGTCTCGCGCGGTGGCGGGGCAGCAAGGCGGCGATTGACGTGGCCCATCTTGCGCCCCGGCCGGCTTTCGCGCTTGCCATAGAGATGCAGCTTGGCATGGGGATCGGCCACCAGGGCCGCCCAGTCATCGCCCTCCGCGCCAATCAAATTGAGCATTTCAACCGCCGGCGACAGCCGATCGGGCGCGCCTAGCGGCCAGCCGGCCACGGCGCGGATATGCTGTTCAAACTGTGAGGTGGTGGCGCCATCTTGCGTCCAATGGCCGGAATTGTGCACCCGCGGTGCGATTTCGTTGACGAGCAGGCTCTCGCCCACTGTGCTATCAAGAACAAAGAACTCCACGCCGAGGACGCCGACATAGCCCAGCGCGTCGGCGATTTGGCGGGTCGTCGCAATGGCGGCATCAGCTGTCCGAGCGGTCACATCCGCCGGCGCCACGGAGCGGTGGAGGATGTGGTGGCGATGGACGTTTTGCGTGACGTCAAACGCGGCGAACGCGCCGTCTAGCCCGCGGGCGGCGACCACGGACACCTCGGCGCGAAATGCGATGAAGCCTTCCAGGATCGCCGGCTGTCCGGCCATGGCGGCAAAGGCGGGATCGGCCTGGTCACTTGCCAGGATCTTGGCCTGACCTTTGCCGTCATAGCCGAATCGCGTGGTTTTCAATACAGCCGGCGTGCCGATCCGCCCAAGTGCCTCGGTTAAGTCGGCCCGGGACGCGACGGCGGCGAACGGGGCGGTGGCGGCGCCAAGCGCGTTGGCAAGGCGCTTTTCCTCCAGCCGATCCTGCGCCACCTCAAGGGCGCGCGACCCGGGCCGCACGGGCACCCGCGCCTCCAGGAAGCGCACGGTCTCGACCGGGATGTTCTCAAACTCATAAGTCACCGCGTCGACAGCCGCCGCGAACGCCGCCAGGGCGGCCTCGTCGCGATAGTCGGCGCGGGTGTGGCGATCGCACACCTGAAAGGCGGGGCTATCGGCCTCGGGTGCATAGATGTGGATGGCAAGCCCGAGTGGGGCGGCCGCCAAGGCCAGCATGCGACCAAGCTGACCGCCGCCCAAGATGCCGATGGTGTCACCGGGCTTCAGTCGGCGAAGGGCAAAATCCGCCATGATCAGGCCCCGTCCACGGGCGTTTCGGCCACGGTGGCAGATTGGCGGGCGCGCCAGTCATCAAGCCGCGCGGCCAAATCGGGATCATTGAGCGCCAGCACGGCGGCGGCGAGCAGCGCGGCATTGATGGCGCCGGCCTTGCCAATGGCCAAGGTGCCCACGGGGATGCCGGCGGGCATCTGCACGATGGACAACAGCGAATCCTCACCCTTGAGTGCGCGCGATTCGACCGGCACGCCAAACACGGGCAAGGGCGTCATGGCCGCCGTCATGCCCGGCAAATGGGCGGCACCGCCCGCGCCGGCGATGATCACCTTATAACCTTCCGCGCGGGCAGTGGTGGCGAAGCGATACAGCCGATCGGGCGTGCGGTGGGCCGAAACGATCAGCGCGCGATAGGCGATACCGAGCGCATCAAGCGTTTTGGCGGCGTGGCCCATCGTCTCCCAATCCGACTGGCTGCCCATGATGACGGCGACGGACGCCGGCGGGGACGACATGGCGGGCTCCTTTATGAAGGGGCGCTCAACGACCGCGCGCGGGCGGCCGGCGCGGTGGGCGCGATCAGGCAATGATGTCGGGGACGATCTGATCTTCGAGCACCGAAATGCGATCCTTGATGGCAAGCTTCTTTTTCTTCAGTCGCTGCATGGTCAAGTGATCGCCCCGGCCGGAGTCCGCCAGGGCCTCGATGGCGGCATCGAGATCGCGATGCTCCTGGCGCAGGCGGGCCAATTCGCGGCGAACTTCTTTTTCCTGTTCGTCAGTCATGCGGCTTCTTGCGGTCGGCGACGGCGCGCGGGACGGGCGGATGGTGAGATTTGCGGACGTAAGCATTCACCCTAAGGTGGTTGCCGTGTGCAGGTGCACACGCCCGCGAACCCCAATCGGGGCGACTATAACACACGGCTGCCCGCAAAAATCCACTGTGATGTCACACACCAGCATGATGAACGCCGGGGCGGGGATGGTGAGGATGCCTCAACCATGCCCCGGTGGATGCTGCGATGCCGCATCGTTTCGCGTCGACAGTCATCTCCTTCGGTGGCACAGTAAGGTGTCCCTTCAACAAGGAGACTAAGCGCATGTCCATCGAATCGCATCTTGCCGAGCTGCAACGTCGTCACGCTGTCCTTGAGGACCAAATTCGTGATGCCATCGCCCACCCCAGCGTCGCGGACGCCGAGGTCGCCGAACTCAAGCGACGCAAGCTGCAGCTCAAGGACGAGATCGCCAAGATCAAGTCCCTTTCGACGGTGCACTGACGCCCTTGGGGCTTCCCATTGAGGGCCCCACCCAAGACGCCGCGGCATCCCGCAAGGGGCCGCGGCGTTTTTGTGTGCCGGCTATGCCTCTCGCCGCAGGGCGTGAGAGAATCGGGGCGAGCCCTTGCGCCTGTGGTTGAGCAGTGGGGGCGGCTTGAGGGCCGGTAGCGCCGGGGACCCCGTTTCAGATGTTCACCGAACGTCCTGTGAACAAAAATCTAATAACCCTTCTAAATCAGATTGTTATCAAGGCGCTTGCCAATAAGAACAAAACGTGCACATATCCAATCATTGAAACGCGGACAGACCCGTGTCAAGGAGGTGGGCAATGGCGCAATCTTCTCTCCGCCTGATCGAGGGCGACGGCATGGACAAGACAAAAGCATTGGATGCGGCGCTCTCGCAGATTGAGCGGGCCTTCGGTAAGGGCTCGATCATGCGTTTGGGCCAGGGCAAGGTGACGGAGATCGAGGTGGTCTCCACCGGATCGCTGGGCCTGGATATCGCGCTGGGCGTTGGTGGCCTGCCGCGTGGGCGCATCGTGGAGATCTACGGCCCTGAATCGTCGGGCAAGACGACGCTGGCTTTGCACACGGTGGCCGAGGCCCAGAAGAAGGGCGGCATTTGCGCCTTCGTGGACGCTGAGCACGCGCTCGATCCCATCTATGCCCGCAAGCTCGGCGTCAATTTGGACGATCTCCTCATCTCGCAGCCCGACGCGGGCGAGCAGGCGCTGGAGATCGCCGACACGCTGGTACGCTCGGGCGCGGTCGATGTGCTTGTGATCGATTCGGTCGCGGCGCTGACGCCTAAGGCCGAGCTTGACGGCGAGATGGGCGACAGCCTGCCGGGCCTTCAGGCGCGCTTGATGAGCCAGGCGCTGCGCAAGTTGACGGCGTCGATCTCCAAGTCGAAGACGATGGTGATCTTTATCAACCAGATCCGCCAGAAGATCGGTGTGATGTTCGGCAATCCGGAGACGACGACGGGCGGCAACGCGCTGAAGTTCTACGCTTCGGTGCGTCTGGATATTCGCCGCATCGGCTCGATCAAGGCCGGTGACGAGGTGGTCGGCAACCAGACCCGCGTTAAGGTGGTCAAGAATAAGCTGGCCCCGCCGTTCAAGGCAGTCGAATTCGACATCATGTATGGCGAGGGCGTGTCGAAGGTGGGCGAACTCGTCGATCTGGGCGTCAAGGCCGGCATCGTTGAAAAGTCGGGTGCCTGGTTCTCGTTTGACAGCCAGCGCATCGGTCAGGGTCGCGAGAACGCTAAGGCGTTCCTGCGCAACAATGCCGACATGGCGGGCCGCATCGAAGCCGCGATCCGGCAGAACTCCGGCTTGATCGCCGAGAAGATCCTGCAGGCTGGGCCCGAAGAGGGCGAAGCCGACGACGACGCGTGAGCGTCGCTTCGCTCGGGTGTGCCGCAGCGCGCTGAGCGACGGCGGCATGGTGGCCAGCCGCCAAGCTGATGGGTGGGGTCTCGCCGGCTGGCGAGGCCGTCGAGACGGGCCCGGCGCGCGGTGGGAAACCGCGTCCGGCTTTGTGGACAGGATCGGGTTCGATCGCTAAAACGCATCGCACCTTTGGACCTTAGAGGTCCGTCCCCCCGATCCGAGGCAGCGTGGCCATGAGTGGCGTTAACGAAATCCGCTCGACGTTTCTTGAGTACTTCGCCAAGGCCGGTCATGAGGTCGTGGCGTCGAGCCCGCTCGTGCCGCGCAACGACCCGACATTGATGTTCGCCAATTCGGGCATGGTGCAGTTCAAGAACGTGTTCACCGGGCTTGAGCGCCGGCCCTACTCCACCGCGACAACCGCGCAGAAGTGCGTGCGGGCGGGGGGTAAGCACAATGACCTCGACAATGTGGGCTACACCGCGCGTCACCACACCTTCTTTGAAATGCTGGGCAACTTTTCGTTCGGCGACTATTTCAAGGAGCGCGCGATCGAACTTGCGTGGAACCTGATCACCGGCGAGTTCGGTCTTCCCAAGCACCGGCTGATCGTCACGGTCTATTCGGAAGACGATGAGGCCCATGCGCTGTGGAAGAAGATCGCCGGTCTCACCGACGATCGCATCATCCGCATTCCGACCTCGGATAACTTCTGGCGCATGGGCGATACCGGCCCGTGCGGCCCGTGCTCGGAGATTTTCTTCGACCATGGCGACAAGATCTGGGGCGGCCCGCCCGGCTCGGCGGACGCCGATGGCGACCGCTTCATTGAGATCTGGAACCTCGTGTTCATGCAGTACGAGGAGCAAGCGACCGGCCGCACCAACCTGCCGCGCCCGTCGATCGATACCGGCATGGGCTTGGAGCGCGTCGCCGCGGTCTTGCAGGGCGTGCACGACAATTACGACATCGACCTGTTCAAGGCACTGATCCGGGCCTCTGTCGAGTTGACCGGCGTGGCCGCCGAGGGTGACCGGCGGGCGAGCCACCGAGTGATCGCCGACCATGTGCGCGCGTCGTCGTTCCTGATTGCTGACGGCGTGCTGCCGTCGAACGAAGGGCGCGGTTATGTGCTGCGCCGGATCATGCGCCGGGGCATGCGCCATGCCCACCTGTTGGGTGCGCGTGACCCGCTGCTGTTCCGTCTCGTGCCGACCCTGGTGCGTGAGATGGGGCAAGCCTATCCCGAGCTGTTGCGCGCACAGTCGCTCATCAGCGAAACGTTGAAGCTTGAAGAAACCCGCTTCCGCCGCACGCTTGAGCGTGGATTGGGCCTCTTGGATGAGGCGAGCGGCCATCTCACCGAGGGTGATACGCTCGACGGCGAGGTCGCTTTCAAGCTTTACGACACCTACGGCTTCCCGGTCGACCTCACACAGGACGCGCTGCGGCCGCGCGGTATCCATGTCGATCTCTCCTCGTTCCAAGACGCCATGCAGCGTCAGCGCGCCGAGGCGCGCGCGGCGTGGGCGGGCTCGGGCGAGGCGGCGACCGAGACGGTGTGGTTCGGCCTCAAGGACAAGGTCGGCGCGACAGAGTTTCTCGGTTACGCGACGGAGTCGGCCGAGGGCGTGATCGCCGCCCTGGTGGCCGGTGGCGCGGCGGTCGACGCGCTCACCTTGGGGGCAGAGGGCGCGGTCGTTTTGAACCAGACGCCGTTTTATGCCGAATCGGGTGGCCAAGTTGGCGACACCGGCGTGCTGGTGGCCGACGGCGGCGCTCGCTTCCGCGTGACCGATACGCAGAAAAAGGCCGACGGCCTGTTTGTCCACATCGGCGTTCTTGAAGCCGGCACACTCAAAGCCGGCGATACGGTGCGATGCGAAGTCGATCCCAAGCGGCGTGCCGCCATCCGCGCCAACCATTCGGCGACCCACCTCTTGCACGAGGCGCTGCGCCAGGTGCTGGGTGACCATGTCGCGCAGAAGGGCTCAATGGTGTCGTCCGAGCGGCTGCGCTTCGATTTCTCGCATCCCAAGCCAATCGGCGCGGATGAAGTGGCCACCGTCGAGCAACTCGCCAACCGCATCATCTTGCAAAATGCCCCGGTCGAAACGCGGCTGATGGCGATTGACGATGCCATCGCGTCGGGCGCGCGCGCGCTGTTCGGCGAGAAGTATGGCGACGAGGTGCGTGTTGTCTCGATGGGCGAGAACCCCGATGGCGAGCGGGCGGGTCACGCCTATTCGGTTGAGCTGTGCGGTGGCACCCATGTGCGCCGCACGGGCGATATCGGTCTTGTCGCGGTGCTGGCCGAAGGGGCGGTCGCGGCAGGTGTGCGGCGTGTCGAGGCGCTCACGGGGGATGCGGCGCGCGCGCACTTGATGAGCCAAGATAAGCGCGTGCGCGATGTCGCGGCCATCCTCAAGACCAGCCAGTCCGACGTGGTTGCCCGCGTGGAAGCGCTGGTGGACGAGCGCCGCCGCCTGGAGCGCGAACTGGCCGATGCCAAGAAGCGGCTCGCCATGGGCGGAGGCGGCAAGGGCGAAAGCGATATTGAGACCTTCGGCGCCGTCGCCTTCATGGGTAAGAGCCTCTCGGGCGTGGCCGGCAAGGACCTCAAGAGCCTTGCGGATGAGGGCAAGAAGGCGCTCACCTCCGGCGTGGTGGCCATCGTGGGCGTGGACGAGACCGGTAAGGCCGGCATTGTCGTGACGCTCACCGATGACCTCGCCGACCGCTTTAACGCAGTTGAGCTCGTGCGCGTCGGCTCCGAGGCGGTTGGCGGCAAGGGGGGCGGCGGACGGCCGACCATGGCCCAAGCGGGCGGCCCGGACGGCGCCAAGGCGGATGAGGCGCTCGCCGCGATTCGCGACAAGGTGGCCGCCCTCGCGGGCTGACACCCACGGCCCGATCGAGCGGTCATCCATCAATCCAAAAGCACCGGTCTGATCGCCTCAGATCGGTGCTTTTGTTGTTTCGCCCATGGATCATCGGGCTCCAGCTCACATCGGGGTCACGCCGGCGCTGCCGAGCTGGCCCCTATGACCGCCGTGTCGCCGCTTTCACCGCACGCGGACCTTTAGAGGTCATCGGGTGAGCGTGGTGGGCGTCAGCATGCTGATGAGGGTGATGATGATCGTGGTGGCCGGAGCCGTGGTCGTGCGCGCCATGCTCTTCCGCGCCATGGGCGCCGCAGCAGGCGGTCGGTGTGTCGGCGGCCACCGGCTGGCCTTGGCATGCCGCGCACAGTCCGGTCACCTCGATGGAGCGCTGTACCAATTGGAAAGCCGATTTCAGCGCCAGGTCTTGAAACAACGCGTCAACGGCGTCGGCGCGCCACTCTTCCACCCGCTTACAGCACGAACACACCGCCAAGATGACCGACTGGCCTTCGTGATGACCGGGGCAGGCGACATAGGCATTGAGCTGTTCCACGCGGTGGATCTGCCCGGCCTTTTCCAGCCGCTCGAGCGCGCGATAGACGACAGGTGGTGATTGAATGCCTTGATCCTTCAGGGCCGCGAGCACCTGATAGGCCGACAGCGGGGTCCGGGCGCTGCTGAGCACCTCCAACACCGCCTCATCATTCATTGTTCGCACGCGCGCCATTGTCGACCTCAGTTCGCCCGCCACATCCTAACCGACCTTGCGGGCGCCACCAACAGCCGACCGCGCGCCAGGCCGCGACGGATGCGCTCACGGCAAACGGGCGGATCGTGCGATCCGCCCGCGGGTTGTTATCTCACCGAACCCACCCTCACGGCACCGCGACGCGCAGGAGCATGAAGTCAACGTCACCCACAGCGGCCTTGTTGGTCACGCGGATGGCCGCGTTGTAGGAGCCGCGCGGCAGGAAAAACGCCGCCGCCGACGGCCGCACGGTGATGCGGAAGGTACCGTTCGCCGGCACCCGACCCGACTGGGGAGACACCTCCAGGAAGACCGGGACATCGGTGATCTGAAAGTCGAAGGCGGTGTTGCGGCCGGTGATGGTAAAGGTCCGGCTTGCCGGGTTGAATGAGGTGAGGCTCGTCTTGACGAACGACTGCCGGGTGGTCGGCGACACCGACTGTTCCGGA
>CALSBD010000106.1:0-8625 GCA_943373055.1 Rhizobium sp. Q54 | reverse complement strand
CGTCTTGAGATCGACGGTGGTTCATTGCGCGCATTCGTGGATGGTGCAGAGGTCCTGCAGGTGGCGGACCTCAGCTATCCGGGACGCAACGGCCGCATCGGCTTGTGGGTGGATGATGGCACCGAGGCGTTCTTTTCCAACCTGTCCGTCGCGCCGAAGTGATGCTTCGGCGTGCGGCTCCCTTGAACAGAAGCATGCCGGCCGAGAAGCGGTGGGATGAGGTGAAGCCATGAAAGCCCTTGTGCTCTCGAAGTTCAGCAAGCGGCCGCTTGATGGGATGGCAGTCGCCGTAGCGCCTGAGCCGGCGCAGGGCGGCGGCCGTGTTCTTGTGCGGATGAGCGTTGCCGCGCTTAATCCGGCCGATCTTCACGTCGCCAGCGGCGAGATGAAGATGATGTCCCCGGTCAAGCCGCCCTTTGCGCTTGGCGTCGATGGGGCGGGCGTGATGGAGAACGATGGCGCACGGTTCAGGCTTGGCCAACGGGTCATGTTCTACACCGGCCTTGTTCACTGCGGCACGCTCTCCGAAAGAATGTCCGTTCCGGAAGAATGGCTTGCGACAGCACCCGACGCCTGGTCCGATGAAGAGGCCGCCGCTGCGCCACTCGCCTTGCTTGTCGCCTACAAGGTGCTGGAGCGCGCGGGTGCCAGATCGGGAGAGAGCATCCTCGTCAACGCAGCCGGCGGTCCCGTCGGCGCGGCGACTGTCGCGCTTGCGGCCGCTAGAGGTCTGTCAGTGCACGGCGTCGGTTCTGGCGCGGACGAGGACTACGTGAGGAGCCTCGGCGCTCAAGGATTCACCGACTACCGCAATGCTTCCGTCCGCGCGCTTTCACACCGCTTCGACATTGTGCTTGACGCTTTTGGAGGCAAATCGCTGGCCGATAGCTGCGCCGTGGTGAAGGCGGGCGGACGCATCGTGTCGCTGAAGACGATGACTGGCACGGACGACATGGAGGCTCAGGGGATGAAGATTCCCTGGCTCCTGAAACTCCTGATGCCGCTGGTTTTCCGCAAGCCCCGCAAGCTGGCGGAAGGTTCCGGCGCAAGGCTCATCGGCCTCGCCTCGTTTCCTGATGGAAAGGCCCTTGCTCAAGCGGCAGACGAGGCTCTCGCCGTCGGTTATCGTCCGCGAATCGACAGCGAATTCACCCTCGATGAGGCGCTGGCGGCTTTCACGCGCCTGCAGTCCACGCCAAGGGGGAAGGTTGTCGTGCGTCTGTCTGGAGACAATCGCCTCTGATCCGCACTGAACCCCGGCCCTGTCCTGACCGGTTGGCACTGCGCATCTTCGCAGGTGCGCGAACTTCTGCGAAATGGCGGAGACGGAGGGATTCGAACCCTCGATACCCTTTTGGGGTATGCTCATTTAGCAAACGAGTGCCTTCAGCCTCTCGGCCACGTCTCCGGCGCGCCTCTTTTGCATGAGGCGTTTAAGGATTGCAAGGCGGTTTGCGGGTGGTTTTATGGGCGGGGCCGGTGGTGTGCGCACCGCGCACGGCGCGGGCTTGGCACCCGCATGTCGGCTCCGCTCAACGCGCGATTTGAGCGCCGGGGGGCGCGTCTGCGCGGGGCACCCACGAAAGAAATACCGGGTAGCCGTAAAACATCGCGCGCCACCACGCACAGTGAGCGCTAACCGGAAGCCGGCCGATCAGGGCGCGCGGTTGGTGGCTGGACTATCGGACGAGCCGATCAGTTGGTCAGCCACTCGCGGGCTTGGCGCTGGGCTTCGGCGACTTCCGCTGCGGTCATTTCCTTGGCAAGGTCGCCCCGATAGCGCGCGGCGGCCTGGTTGCCCTTAGCGGCAGCCAGGTTGAAGCACTTATGGGCGGTGATCAGGTTGGAGCGCACGCTGCGCCCGCTCGCATACATCATGCCCAGCTGAAAATAGACGTCGCTGGCCATCTCGGGCGGCATCGCGCTCAAGTCCACATCGGCGATATCAAGTTGCGCCATCGGCGTTCGTCCTCGCTCGTCGCGCCAGGTCGGCGGCGATCGAGGGGCAGTCTGGCAGGGGGAATTGAATCGAAATTGAACAAACGTCGTTAACGGCGCGGCTCATCCGCCTCTGGGTCGCAAAAAGTGCGAAAAACCCGCTCAGGTGACGGTACGACATGACTTGCACGTCAACCGAGCCGGCGTAAGGATAAAAAGAACGGCGAGCCCGAATGACGGGAGGCCGGTTCTCCTGGGAGGGATGATGATGATGTGGAACCTGAAAACGGTGGTGATTGCCGCCGCCCTGATCGCCGTGCCGTCGGTTGCCTTTGCCGACCCGTCGGGCGTGTGGCTGCGCGAAACCGGCGAATCGCGCGTGCAGATCGCCCCGTGCGGCGGTGGCGCCTATTGCGGCAAGGTGGTTTGGCTCAAGGACCCAAAGAACTCAAAGTCCAAGGTCGGCCAGCAGGTGTTCTTCGGCATGAAGCCCAATGGCGCCAATCAGTGGTCGGGCAGCGCGTTCAATCCCGATGACGGCAAGACCTACTCGGGCACCATGCAGCTCTCCGGCTCGCGCTTGACCACGGCGGGCTGCGTGCTCGGCGGCCTCATTTGCCGCTCGGTGAACTGGTCGAAGGTCAACTGATCGCGCCGCGCGTCGATCCGAAAGCGTGATCCCAATCAGGGGAAACCGGTTATTGGGTACCGATCACGCGGCACTAGTGCGTGATCCCAATAAGTGGAAACCGGTTATTGGGTAAAGATCACGCGGCAATAGAAACGGAGAGCACCGATCTGATGCAATCGGACCGGTGCTCGAGCGCCCCGCTGCCCTTGACGCAGCCGCGGGGCGCACCGATGTGAGCTTGAGGCACGCCAATCAGGCGATACCGCGCACCGCCGCCTGCCTTTGGGAGAGCAACGATGCCACACGCCAAGCCCGAGCCGGAAATTCTGGGTCCAGACGTCTTGGGCCCCGAGGCCGACGACACCGCCGCGCGTGATGCCAAGGCCGAAGCGGCCGACCAGCGCCGTGTGCGCGACGGCTTTTGGACGACATTCAAGCGCGCTGCCGGCCAAGTGCCATTCGCCCGCGACGTGGCAGCGGCCTATTACTGCGCGTTCGACCCAATGACGCCGCGCCGCGTGCGGCTGACCATACTGGCGGCCCTGGGCTATTTTGTGCTGCCGGCCGACGCGCTGCCGGATTTTATCGTCGGTTTCGGCTTTACCGATGATGCAACGGTTCTGGCGACCACCATCGCCCTCGTCGCCTCACACATGAAGCCCGAGCACCGGGCCGCCGCCGACGCGGCATTGAAAGATTAGCCAGTCGTTAGCGTAGGTGGACACCGGACTGGCGGAACGACCAAAATCTCAAGTCCCCGCCGGCCGGCGCACGAGCGACAACAGGATCAGCCCGAGCGCGAAGAACGCCAGAAGCACCGACACGCCAAGCCGCTGGCTGGCGGTGACGGTGGTCACCAGTGACACCATCGCTGGTGCCATGAAGCTGGTGACCTTACCCGACAGCGCGAACAGCCCATAAAACTGCCCGACATGTTCGGCCGGCGCCCAGCGCGCCACCAGCGAGCGCGATGCGGCCTGCAGGGGGCCGGCGGCAAAGCCGATCACCGCGCCGAGGGCCAAATAGAGCTGCTCGGCGGTGGAGGCATAAAGCCCATCGCCCGGCACGGCCGGCGTCACGGCGATGACGAACAGGATGCGATCCTTGTCGATCGATACGATGCCGATCGAAGCCAGGATGAGGATCGTCAGCGCCAACCCAATCACGAAGCGCGAGCCGAACCGGTCATCAAGCGCGCCGCCAATCAAGCAGCCGATCGTGCCGGTGATGGTGAGCAATATGCCGAACACGCCGATCTCAATGGTCGTCCAGCCCAAAATGCCTGCCGCGTAGATGCCGCCAAACGCGAACAGGGCGACGAGCCCGTCGGTATAAAGCATGTTGGCGATCAGGAACTGGCTCAGTGACCGGTTCGCCTTGAGGAGCCCGAGTGTGCCCTTGAGATCGCCAAGCCCCGCTTTCACCGCGGCCCCCCACGGCTTGCCGCGCGGGACGTCGGGCGTGAAGAACAGGAGCGGCAGCACGAACAGCGCGAACCACACCGCCGTTAGCGGACCCACCACCCGGTCGCCCTCGTGGCTGGCCGCATCAAGGCCAAACAGCGGCGTGAGCCCGAAGAACGTTGTCCCGCTGATGGGATCCGCCACCAGAAAGCCAAGCGCCAGCACCAGGCTGACAAGCCCGCCCAAATAGCCCATCGCCCAGCCGCGCCCGGAGAGCCGCCCGACCGCATCGGGGCCGACGAGTCGCGGCAGCATGGCGTTGTTGAAGACGGCGGCGAACTCCGCACCCACCGTGCCGATCACGAAGGCGACGACAATTAACGGTGCGAGATCCGTGCGCCCGGGGGCGGCATACCAAAGCCCCAGCGAGGCGACCGCCATGAGCGCGCCAAAGGCGACGATCCACGGCTTGCGCGGCCCGGCCTCGTCGGCGATCGCGCCCAGGATCGGCGACAACAGCGCGATCATCAGCCCCGCCACCGCCACGCCCGCCGACCACATCGCCTGGCCCGACACCGGATCGGCGGCGACCTTGGAGGCAAAGTAGGGTGCGAACACAAAGGTGGTGACGAGCGTGAAAAACGGCTGGCTCGCCCAGTCGAACATCACCCAGCCGAACCGGGCGGCGCGCGTGGATGACGGGCGTGGCGCCGCGCGGGGCGTGTCACTGATGGCCATGGCGCCTCGGCTGGTCAACAAGAGGGCAGGGGGCGGATGGGGCACGCGGCCGCATCACGCCTTCTTGGCAGAGGACAGCTTGGCGATCTGGCGCTGCATGTCGTCCATCTGGCGACGCAGTTGATCAAGCTCGTCGACCGGCGGGGCGGCCTTGGGCGGCTCCGCCGCCGGCGGCTGGCCCTGGGGTCCGCCCGTGTTGCCGGGCATGCCGAACGGCACCCACATGCGCATCGCCTTTTCGAACATTTCGCGATTGCGCCGGGCTTGATCCTGCAGCACGTCAAACGCGCTATGGCCGAACGCGGACGTCATCTGCTGGCGCAGCTTCTCTTGCTCGCGCACGAACGACGAGAGCGAGAACTCCAAATAACTCGGCACCAGATTTTGCATGCTGTCGCCGTAAAACCGGATCAGCTGGCGCAGGAACTGGATGGGCAACAGGTTTTGCCCCTTGTTCTCTTGCTCGAAGATGATCTGGGTGAGCACCGAGCGGGTGATCTCGTCGCCGGTCTTGGCGTCGAATACGACGAAATCTTCCTCCGCCTTGACCATTTCCGCGAGGTCCTCGAGCGTCACATAGGTCGAGGTGCCGGTATTGTAGAGCCGCCGGTTGGCGTACTTCTTGATGACGGTGGGCTCTTGCGTCTTCGCCATGGAGCGTTTCGACCTCGCCTCGACATTCGTCCAGCCCAGGCGTCGCGCGCCGTCTGGCTGGCGGCCCGCGTCCCGCGGGGCCATGGGGTCCAAGGGGCACCGGATCACGAACGGCCGATCCGACGCAGCGCATCACGTCAGGATCGATCATGTCGCGGTGCACCGCGTTTGTCACATTAGGAACTTTCCCGGTCGCGCGCCATGGTGAATTTTTTCGCGCCGTTCGGCTGTTTTGGCGAGCCGGCGGTCGGCCCCGGCGGCTGTGCGGTGCGGCGAAGGTCGCACTTCTGCGACCATTGACTTGCCCTTGGTCGCGGCGTCTATAGACCTCATTCATCGCTTAAGCCCACGGCGATTGGGGCGCCCGTGGGTCTTATTCGGGGGTTTCACCGTCCGGTCGTCGACCGACCCTGGCCAAACGGGGCGGCGTCTTCGCGGATCGGCGGCCAGGTGGCCGCGCAATCGGGAGAACGGGAATGGCTCAAGACGATATCGTTGTCGTAGCAGCTCAACGCACCGCCGTTGGTTCCTTCAACGGCGCGTTCGCCGCCGTGCCGGCCCACACGTTGGGCGCCACCGTGATCAAGGCGCTGCTCGCCAAGTCGGGCGTGGACGCGGCCGAGATCGACGAGGTCATCCTTGGCCAGGTGCTCGGCGCCGGCCAGGGCCAAAACCCGGCGCGTCAGGCCGCTTTGAACGCCGGCTTGTCCAAGGACTCCTCCGCCTGGGGGCTCAATCAGGTGTGCGGCTCGGGCCTGCGCGCCGTGGCGCTGGGCATGCAGCAGATCGCCAATGGCGACGCCAACATCATCATCGCCGGTGGTCAGGAATCCATGTCCATGTCGCCGCACTGCGCGCACCTGCGCGCCGGCCACAAGATGGGCGACTATTCCATGATCGACACCATGATCAAGGACGGCCTGTGGGATGCCTTCAACGGCTACCACATGGGCCAGACCGCCGAGAACGTCGCCAAGGAATTCCAGATCACCCGCGAGGCGCAGGACGAGTTCGCCGTTGGCTCGCAGAATAAGGCCGAGGCCGCCCAAAAGGCCGGCAAGTTCGACGCCGAGATCGCGCCCGTCACCATCTCCACCCGCAAGGGCGACGTGGTGGTCGACAAGGACGAATACATCCGCCATGGCGCCACCATTGACGCCATGCAGAAGCTGAAGCCCGCCTTCACCAAGGACGGCACGGTGACCGCGGCCAACGCATCGGGCCTCAATGACGGCGCTGCCGCCGTGATGCTGATGACCGCCAAGGAAGCCGCCAAGCGTGGCCTCACCCCGATCGCCCGCGTCGCCTCCTGGGCCACCGCCGGCGTCGATCCCAAGGTGATGGGCACCGGCCCGATCCCCGCCTCCACCAAGGCGCTGGCCAAGGCCGGCTGGAAGCATTCCGACCTCGATGTGATCGAGGCCAATGAGGCGTTCGCCGCCCAGGCGATCGCGGTCAACATCGGCATGGGTTGGGACACCTCGAAGGTGAACATGAATGGCGGCGCCATCGCCATCGGTCACCCGATCGGCGCGTCGGGCTGCCGCGTGTTCGTGACGCTGCTGCATGAGATGCTGCGCCGCGACGCCAAGAAGGGCCTCGCCACCTTGTGCATCGGCGGCGGCATGGGCGTCGCCCTCACCGTCGAGCGCTGATCGACCGGATCGAACGCGGCGGGCGCGCGTGAGCCGCCTCGCCGCGCCACATCCCTCATCCCATCCCTCACCTCATCCAAATCAACCGGGGCGATCGATCCCGGCCCAATCCCTGGGAGGATTTTCATGTCGAGAGTTGCACTTGTTACCGGTGGGTCGCGCGGCATTGGCGCTGCGATTTCCAAGGCGCTGAAGGCGGCGGGCTATACGGTCGCCGCGTCCTATGCCGGCAATGACGAGGCCGCCAAGGCCTTCACCGCCGAGACCGGCATCCCGACCTATAAGTGGGACGTGTCGGACTTTGACGCCTGCGCCGCCGGCATTGCCGAGGTCGAGGCCGCCCACGGCCCCATCGAGGTGCTCGTCAACAACGCCGGCATCACCAAGGACGGCTTCTTCCACAAGATGACCAAGGACCAGTGGTACGCGGTCATCAACACGAACCTCAATTCGCTGTTCAACATGACCCGCCCGATCTGGGAAGGCATGCGTGCGCGCAAGTTCGGCCGCGTGATCTGCATTTCCTCGATCAACGGTCAGAAGGGCCAGGCCGGCCAGGCGAACTACTCCGCCGCCAAGGCCGGTGATATCGGCTTCGTCAAGGCGCTCGCCCAGGAAGGCGCCCGCGTCGGCATCACCGTCAACGCGATCTGCCCAGGCTACATCGCCACCGAAATGGTCAAGGCGATCGATCCGGCCGTAATCGAGAAGAACATCCTGCCCGGCATCCCGGTCGGCCGCCTCGGCGAACCGGAAGAAATCGCCCGCGCGGTCGTCTTCCTCGCCTCCGACGACGCCGGCTTCATCACCGGCTCCACGATCGCAGCCAACGGCGGTCAGTATATGATCTGACCGATTGGTCGGATCTCCACCCCTTCAAAGGCGCGGTCGCGAGGCCGCGCTTTTTTGCTGGGGGGCCGCTTCACCCCCTCGGCGGGGTATCCCGCAGATAGGGGTATCGCTCCGCGAAGGGGCCGGTGTAGCCAAGGTTGCGGACGGTGGGGGAGCGGGTGAGAGCCTTTTTGTCGGTCGCGGCCGTGCCCAAGACGAGATCGGAGACGCTCGACGTAATGCCGAAGTGTTTGTTCTCGTCGACATAGTGATGGATGGCGTGGGCCTGGCGCCGCTTGAGGAAGTAGCGTGAGCTCAGCGGGTCGTCCGTGTGGCAGGCGAAGTGGACGATCTCATAAAGGGCGAATAGCGCAAAGGCGGTGCCGACCACGGGCAACACCGCAAGCGGGCTCAACAGCGCGTAGAGGCCCGAGAGCACGGCGACAAGGCCAATTGCCGACACAGGGTGAGCCAGGATCACGTCGGGATCGCGCGGCTCCATGTGGTGTGCGTAGTGCACCCGCCGCCACACCTCCGCCAACGGCGGCCACTTGGCAAGCTCAAGCCAATGCAAGACATAGCGGTGCAGCACGAATTCCACGAGCGGCAGCATCGCGATCGACACCGCCACGCCGACGACGAGATCAAGGACCGGCGCGGTGGCCAGTGCCGCGCCGAGAAAAACGATCGACAACCCGCCATAGGTCATCAGCGGCGTCCGCATTTGCGGATGCCGGGCCGTGGCGATCAGGTCTTTGAGCAAGGCGCGCGCGGC
>CALSBD010000105.1:0-8663 GCA_943373055.1 Rhizobium sp. Q54 | reverse complement strand
ACGGGCGGCCACCGTCAATGGGCTGCTTGATGGCTTTATCCGCACTTCGCTTCAACAAGGATCACGCACATGACACCGATGGCCGCGACTTGGGGCCTGCCGCAGACGGCAGCCGCTCCGCTCTCTCTCGTGCGTTTCACCGATCGGCTCACCCCATTGGCGCGCAGCCAAGCAGTCAGCGGAGGAACCATTCGCTACGCCATGGCTGGCGAGGGGCCGCAAACGCTCCTCCTCCTGCACGGCATCCCGCTGTCGATGACGACCTGGCAGGACCTCTTCTTCATCCTCGCGCGCCGGTATCGGGTGGTCGCGATCGACATGCCCGGCTTCGGGCAATCGGGCAAGGAGTTCGGGGACTTCAGTTTGGACGCCACCAGCCGTCGGGTGGCGGAGTTTTGCGCCGCGCTGGGGCTGGAGCGGGTCCACGTGGCTGGCAGCTCGTTTGGCGCGGCCGTCGCTGTGGTGCTTGCTCTGAATGCACCTCATCTGGTCGAGCGGCTGTTGCTCATCAATAGCGTCGGTATCGCCGGTGGCACCCATTCGGTTGAGCAAGCGGCCCGCATCGGCCTCATCCGATCAGCGGTGCGCAGCGTGTTGTTGCGCAAGAAAGTGGGGCGGTGGATCTTCCGCTCCAAGCTGCGAGCGTCCTATGCCGCCTTCGAGCCGGACGAGGCCATGGTCTCTTATTACTACGACCAACTCCTGGAACCTGGCGCTGCCGACAGCTTCTTGCGCACATTGCAGCAATTCAGCGAGAAGGACCTGCAGGCGCGGCTCACAGCACTCGACAAGCCGGTGCTGTCGATTTGGGGCACCCAAGACAAAGTGTTGCCGGTGCAAAAATCGCTGGGGATCCAAGCCCGCTTGAAGGATTGTTGGTCGGTCATCCTTCCCGGCGCTGGGCATTTACCGCATGAAGAGTATCCTGATCGCTGTGCGCGGTTGATTGACCGGTTCCTCACGCTGGCACCAGCGTGAACTTCCCGGCCCTTGGCCTGGAGTCTGGTTGCGCAACCTATGGATTCTCCGGTATGCAGCGCTTAGGTGCAAGGAGGCCGGACATGGTGGCGACGAAAACGGCGGTGCAGGTGGTCCGGGTCCAAACAGGCGTTCGGGTCGAAAAGCGCATTTTGAAGGTGCTGAAGGCGCTGGCGGCTCACAAGGAACTGTCCTTGAGCGACCTTTTGGAAGGCATCATCCTGCACAGCTTTGAAAACAAGCCCGCGTTCAGCCCAGAAACCTTGAGCATGATTGCCACCTTGCGGCAGCTCTATCAGCTCGACCTGACGGCGGAAGATAGCCACCGCTTGGAAGAATGACGCTTACACGGCCGGTCCGATCGACACCGCGATCTTCTGGCCACGCATGTATAGCCTCAGATCCTGATCGATAGCGAACACTTGGACCGACACGATGTCGTCGGGCATGTCGGCGGCGAGCTCCAAACGCGCGACATGGTGGATCGTCTCGTGCGGGGGCAACAGAAGCTCGACGCACCAGTCGGAGCCCGTAACCCCTGATGTGCGCCATTCATTGAGCTGGACGACCAGACTGACGCTCGCGGGCGTGTCGCCGCAATGGGTCAAGGCGACTGTGACCGGCATCTGGGGCGTCTTGGGTGTTGCTATTGAATCGCATGAGAGGGTCACAGGCGCGCGCGCTGGCTGATCAGCGACGATGCCGCACCGATCGCACAAGCACACGTGCCGCTCCTCGTGACCGCGGACGGGATCGGCATAGAGCCACGTCACAGTCCGCGCTCCACAGCTATCGCAAGAGAAATCGTGGGCCGGATCGCGGCGGCGAACCTGCGCGTAAAGGTCGGCATAGTCTTGCGACAGCCAAATCCGCTTGGTGGCTAACCGCTCCACTAAGGAAGCCGCGTGCGCTTGACGCAATCGGTCCAACCTCACCCCCAGAGCGGGAATAGCCAATGAAAGCAGGGCTTGCGAACCGACCGCTTCAATGAGACGCGGGAAGGCGGCGGCGAGGTCCAAAAGGTTCGTTAGCGCAGCGCGTGCCGCCCGCACGTCGTCATCCTCGCCGAACAGATGACCCAACAGTGTGGAACGCTTAAGCGCGGCGCGACCGCGCCCGAACACCGCCGGATCCGGCTGCGCCGCCGGCACGACCGCGAACTCAAACGGCCCCTCGTCGAACGGCCGATCTCGAAACACCGTCACCTCGATCGCGCCGTGGGCCGAGACCGCGAAGGTGGCCATCATGCCGGCCGCCGCCGTGGCCGGTGTGAGCGGCAATACGGCCAAGGGCCCCTCCCCGTCGACGCCTTGAAGAGCGACGGTCGCCGCGCGGGCGCCGGGCGATGGCGTGAGGGTCACGACCGTGCCACGGGCGGTTGGCATGAGACGGGCGGGAGCAACGGAGGCCGGGGGCGCGACGCGCACATGCGGGTCGCCGAGCACGAGAAACGACGGATCGGGCCAAATCGTGCGGTTGGCGCGCCCATTGAGAACATGGGCGATCTTGCCTAACGGGGCGCCCGTATGGGCTAGGGCCTCGATCAGGGTGACAAGTGGCTCGTTGGCTTGGACGTGACGGAAAGGCGCTAGGACAGCGGCGACCGGACCATCGAGGAGAGCGAACAGCAAGGAGACGTCCGGTGGCGCTAAGCCTCCCGTTGGCGTGAAGCCGTCGCAGCTCATCAAAAACACGGTGGCGGCTTTAAGGTCGCTGGCCGAGACCCGCTTGTCGAGCCGGCACGCCCGACCGCAATCGAATGTCCCGGGCGGTTGAAACGGCCAGTGCGTGCGACGGCCGCACAAGACCGCGTCGTCCCCATAGCCCAAATGGATCTCGTTGCCGTGCGCGGCGATCACTTCAAAGCCGCCTGGCCCGCCTGGGGTCTGTGTTGCAGACTGATAGGATCCGGCGTCTTGGAGTGCGCGCAGCATCAAAAGCCGGGCGGCGATTACCGACAGATGGGCGGCATCGCGGCCTGTCAAAAGGCCTACCAGCGGCGGATGAGTGGCTGACACCGTTGGCCAATCCACCACACGCCGCAACAGCGCCTTGCCAAAATGGGTGGCCGCGCCGGCTATCATCATGCTGGACGCGCCTTCAAGCATGGACAGGTCGGCCCCGTCCCATGCAACAACTCGGCGGCCGGTCAAAAGGCCATAGGCGATCGCCGGTATCGTCTCGGCCTCATCCCCCATGACAACGAGGAGATCATCGCTGCCTTGATCGGATGCGAGATCCCACAAGCTCGAGGGTGCGCTGTCGGGGCATGGAGCTGCGTGTTCGTAGTCAACATGCCCAAGGCCAGACTGGCCGGCGACAAAGCTTTGCAGCGGGGCCGCCGGACCCAACAACGGGATGACGCGGGACGCGCCCGTTTCCGTTAGCGCCTGTCTGGTCGCTTCGATGAAGCATGCCAGATCCGGACAAACAATGACCCGGAAGGCGGGCGCGGCGATCATGAGGCGCCAACAACGAGACGGCGCGCCGGCGTTTGCGTCTCAAACCAATCAAGACGGCGGGCGTCTTCATAGAGGGCGCGGATAGCGGCGGGACAGTCGGCTTCCAAGAGCGCCAGCCCAAGAATGTCGCGGAAGGTCTCAAGCCGGCACACGGCGTCGCCCACCTCGACAGCGCATTTGAGCGCGTAACATTCGGGACGGGCGCGCAGCCAATCGAGCGGTGCCGTTGTCTCCACCAACCCGGTTCGATCGGCATAAAGCGCCAGGATCGCCGCGAATACCTTCGGTGGCGTCGGTTCAATGTGAACAGGCCGGCCACACGCAAGCTCCAACGAGGCGCGCATCAAGTCAAACCCATAGATGCGCTTCATCACGCCGACCGAGTACTGGCCCGGTGGGCGCGACGCGCACTCAATGAGATAAGCCGTCGAGCCGGTCACATGGAGCTCCGCGTGGAACAACGTGCGACGAAGCCCCAAGGCGCGCACACATTGGACCGCCACGGAGCGCAGTAGATGGGCTGTCTCCTTGGACACGTCGGCGGGGATATAGTGACCCACGACCATGAAGTTGGGGTGCACCAGCTTCTCACTGATGTTGAGGATGGTGATGGTGCCGTCCTGTTCGTAGCCTTCCACCGAATAGCCACGGCCCTTCACGAAGGTTTCGATAACGACTTGGGGCTGAGACGCGAAGCCGTGGTCCAATTCACCGCGCAGGCGTTCAATCGTGTGCCAATGGGCAGTAACCTCGGCGACCGACCGCGCGCGGGCGACCCCGTAGCTCATCGCGTAGTCGACCATCTTGACCATGCAGTCGCCGCCCAAGCCGCGCCATGCGTTGACCGCACCTTCCAGGCTGTCGACGACTTCAAACGGCGCGGTTGGCACCGCGCAGGCGGCCAGTCGCTGCTTCATCTTGGACTTGATTTGTTGGCAATCCGCATCCTCCGCACTCGCATAAGCGAAGCCGAGGGCGCGGCCGATCGCGGCAGTCATACGAACGGTGACTTCATCCCCCGCGACGAGACCCGCGATCCGATCGCGCCAGGGCGCGAGCGCGGCGATGGCGGAGGCCACATCGTCGGCTTGATAAGCGACGATGTGGTCAACGTGAGCCCGCGCCGCATAGGTCGCATCCATTCGTGTATGGGCAGCCTCCTCGGCCTGCATCACGTCGCGGTTGGCCGATAGGACGATGACGCCAAGGCCTAAGTCACGGGCGGCGGGTATGTAATTGAAGAAGTGGGCCACGGGATCGACAATGACGACAAAACGCGCAGGCTCGACGACATTGGTCTGGGATCGCAACATGACTAAACCCCTCTCAACACGGTGGCGCGGGGCGCTCGTAACAGCGCAGACGCAGGGACACGCGAAAGGGCGCGCTATGCCGCGGGGCGCTGGTGGGCCCGGGTGATGCCCCTGCCGCCTCCGCGTCCCGCGCTCGTGCGAGGGATCACCAACACGCGGCTGCCAGGCTGCCGACCGCATCCTTCGAGAGCCCAATTTCGTTGAGCTCCTGAATGGCCATGGCCTGCAGGATCGAGCGCTCGCTGCGAATGCGCTCCATCTCAAAGGTCAGCTTGCTGATCTCTTCGTGGATGGGACCCAAATGGGTCTTCAGCTTGTCGTGGGTGGATGAGGATATCTTGGCCGACATCGGTCTCTCCTTTGGTCGGTTCATGATGAGTGCCGTAGCGTCAGTATAGTTGAGGCCCCACCACAACTCCAAGATACGCCAATCTTGCCTAGTTGCAAATGTATTAATGTACCAACACACCGTATTCGCGTTTGTCCTGATCAGGTCGACTCACCTCCACAATCGATGTTCGCCACTCGGCTAGCGCAGGGTTGTCGAACGCGGAGCCTCACACCAAGCCACCTTGGGCTTGCCGCGCGCGGTCGTGGCTGCCAAGGTCTTGATGTCACCGCCCCACAATTCGAAGGACCCTTGCCTTGGCTTTGCCGTTCTCATGGATCGACTGGCTCGCCATCGGCTGGTTTGGCTTCGCCTGGTTGGGGTTCGCCCAGCTAATTGATCGCGGGTGGTTTGGCGCGTCGCTGTCGCAGGCCATGGACGGGCATCGGCGGGCGTGGATGCGCACCCTCGTGCAGCGCGATTTGCGCATCATCGACACGTCGATCATGGCCGGCCTGCAGAACGGCACAGCCTTCTTCGCCTCGACATCCCTGTTGGCACTCGGCGGCACGCTAACGCTGCTGTCTCAAACCGAGCGGATGATTACGGTGCTCACAGACCTTGCCATCACCGTCCCGCCAACCGCGGCGGAGGTGGAATGGAAGGTGGTTGGCCTTTCGCTCATTTATGCCTATGCATTCTTCAAGTTCGGCTGGGCGTACCGGCTGTTTAATTACGCGTCCATTCTGATTGGCGCCGTGCCGCTCGCCACCGAGCGCGACACCCCCGCCGCACTGATGGCCGCCGACCGGGCCGCCGACATGCAGATCTCCGCGGCACGTCATTTCAATCGAGGGCTGAGAGCGTTTTTCTTCTCATTGGGGTTCTTGGGCTGGTTCCTGGGTCCCTTGGCGTTTGTCGTTACCACGACGCTGGTGCTCATCATCCTGCTGCGGCGCCAGTTTGGCTCAGAATCGCAGCGCATCGCGGCGCGGTAACGGTCAGACAGAGCTACTAGGGCGACGGCAACAGGGCGTCGGACCGGCCCGCGAAGCGATAAGCGGCGAGGCCGACGAATTCGCGGATGGCGATTTCCAGATTGAGGAAGTTGAGCGTCGCGGACGCCTCCGGCCACAGCCGCTCGTCGCCACCAGCAATGCGGTAATCGACCGGGTGGGCAACGATGGTGTCAAAACCTGCCGCTCGGAACGTGGCAATGGCGCGTGGCATATGGAACGCCGACGTGACCAAAAGCCAGCGCTCGCCCGGACGGGGCGCGACGAGCCGTTGGGTGAACACCGCATTCTCGAAGGTATCGCGCGCCCGGTCCTCATAGACGACCCGCTCCGGCGCCAGACCGAAGTCGGCAAACAGCGCGCGGGCAATATCGGCCTCGGTGAGGCTGGTATCGCCCATCAACGTCGCCACGCCACCGGTAAAGACGATACGGGCGCTCGGATAGCGGCGGGCGAGCGTGGCGGTCTCGGTCATGCGGTCGGCCGCGCCGTTGAGCGCGTTAAGCCCCCGCGTGCGTGACACCGGCACGTCGATGGCTCCCCCCAGCACGATGATGCCGACCGGCGCGGGCGCATCAATCGGCGGCCGTGGGAAGCGGTCTTCCAGCATCGAGAGCGCCAGATTGCCCAGGGGCGAGAACCCGGCGATCAACAGCCCAAGGCCCGCGAGCACGATTGAGACCATCGCCGCCTTCCTGAAGCCAACAAGGCGCAAGAAGCCCGCAAGCACGACAAGCGCAATCAACACATTGAGCGGGCGCAGGAAGAAGAAGCTGACCTTGGCCAGAATGAAAAACACCGGTTGCCCCTCCCCTCAACGGCCAGGCTCGCCGCCTGTTTGAGACCTGAGCCAAGCGTCGTCGCGACCTGCTTCACCCGCGCCCGATGCCGAAAATCCAGCGCGGCACGCGGGTGCGATAGGCCGCATAGTCAGCGCCAAACCGGGCGGCGAGATGGCGCTCCTCAGGCTCAATCGCTAGCTTCTGCAAGCCGATGGCGAGCCCGGCAGCAAGGATGATCGCCCAGGCATTGCCGAACGTGAGGCCAACGCCGATTGCGAGCGCCACATAGCCGACATAGATCGGATTGCGCGACTTCTCGAACGGACCATCGGTCACCAAGGCGGTGCTGCCGCGATTGGGCAAAATGGTGGTCGACGCGCGGCGAAAGCGAAAGAACACCACCGCGTCAATCGCGATCGCCAGACAAATGAGGCATACCCCCGGCACCGCCAAAGCCACCTGAACAGCTCCACCCGGCCATGGAAACGGGAGCCATGCGTGCAGGCCGAAGGCGAGCGCGATGATCGCTGCGGTCAGAATCGGCGGCCACGGCACGGCTGTGGGACGGTGTGCGGACATGACGACACTCCTTTCCATGCGCTCGCGCGGCTCAGATCACCCGCGTGGTGCCTTAAGTCGGGTCAAGGCGTCCATCAGGCCCAAGCCCGGCCACGAAGAGACCCAACCGGTCGGCGGTGGCGATGACGGCGTCGCGATCGAGGACGATGGCGCCACCTGCCTCCACCGCGACGCCGGCAAGCCCAGCGGCGGCGGCATTGACGAGGGTATCAGGCCCCAGCGCAGGCAAATCAAGCCGAGGATCCTGGATTGGCTTTAGGCACTTGACGAGCACGCCGCGCTGACCGTTCGGCACGGCCCTGAGCATGGCATCCGTCCCGGTGCGCGCCTCGGTGGCGATAACTGCGCCGGCGCGGGCGACCGCCCCTTGCCCCCGATCCGCCCGGCCGAGCTCCTTGGCGGCCTTGAAGGCGACAGCAAGGTCAACGTGATCCTCCATGGTCGGTTGGACTGCGCCCCAGACGCCGGCTGGCGCCAGAAAGGCGGGTGCGACCTCGCCCACGCCGCGGATGGTGAGGCCGAGACCTGCGAACACCCGCGCGATGCGCCGCAGCGCGCTGTCATCGCCACCGCTTAACAGCGTGAGATTGCGCAAGACGTGCCACACGCCGGCCAGATCGATCTCCGACAAGCGTGGCAGGCGGCGTTCGCGGATGGAGCCTAAGAAAACGAGGTCTTGCAGCGCGTTCTCGCGCATGAGCCGGATGAGCCGGCCAACTTGGCCGCGCCGCACGCTCGCATAGGGCAAAGCGGTTAAGTCGGGATCCGCCTCGCCCTCGATGCCGATGACCAACACCCGCTCGCCGCGCTCAATGAGATGGCGCGCCACCCGACCGGGAAAGGCGCCACCACCGGCCAAGATGGCGATGCCACGGCCCGGCGCCATTGCCTCACGCCTCGCGCTGGGCGCGCGGCGTGCACACGGCGCGGTCGCCGCCCTGGCGGATGAAATCCACCACCTGCATGACGAGCGGCACGGCGCCAAACGTCTCGGCAACGTCGGACACCCGCTCCATCAAGGTGCCTTCGTCGGCAAACAGCATGCGATAGGCCGCGCGCAGGGCGTGAATGGAATCGCGGTCAAAGCCGCGCCGCTTGAGACCCACGAGATTGAGCCCACCCAGCCGCGCGCGATCACCGATCGCCGAGCCGAACGGGATGAGATCGTTTTCCAGGCCCGACAAGCCGCCCAGGAACGCATGCTC
>CALSBD010000104.1:0-8708 GCA_943373055.1 Rhizobium sp. Q54 | reverse complement strand
AGAGCCTGACCATTATCAAGGCGCAGATGGAGCGCATGGCGAAGGACGGCCCCAGCGCTGAAGAGCTCGCCAAGGCCAAGGCGTTCCTCACCGGCTCTTACGCGCTGCGTTTCGACACCTCGGGCAAGATCGCCAATCAGCTGCTGTCGTTGCAGATGGAAAACCTCGGCATCGACTACATCGACAAGCGCAACAGCCTCATTGAGGCGGTCACGCTCGCCGATCTGCGCCGGGTGGCCCAGCGGCTGTTGTCGTCGCCGATCACGGTGGTGACGGTCGGCAGCGCCGGCGGCTGACGTCGGACACGCCACGAACACAATAAAAAAGCGGGCCCAGGCGACTGGGTCCGCTTTTTTGTGAGCGAACGGCCGGTGATCAGGCCGCGCGGGTGCCGCCGACGGTGATGCCGTCCATGCGCAAGGTCGGCTGGCCAACGCCCACCGGCACGCCCTGCCCCGCCTTGCCGCAGGTGCCCACGCCCGTATCGAGCGCAAGATCATTGCCGACCATCGACACCTTCATGAGGTCGGCCGGGCCATTGCCAATCAGCATGGCGCCCTTGACTGGCGCGCCGATCTTGCCGTTTTCGACCATATAGGCTTCGGTGCAGGAGAACACATACTTGCCCGACGTGATGTCGACCTGCCCACCGCCGAAATTGACCGCGTAGAGGCCGTTCTTGACCGAGGCGAGCACTTCGGCGGGGTCGTGGCCGCCGGCCAGCATGTAGGTGTTGGTCATGCGCGGCATGGGGATGTGCGCATAGGACTGGCGACGCCCATTGCCGGTCGGCGCGACGCCCATGAGCCGCGCGTTCTGGCGGTCTTGCATGAAGCCGACCAGAATGCCGTCCTCGATCAAGGTGGTCGACTGGGTCGGCGTGCCCTCATCGTCGATGGTGAGCGAACCGCGACGGCGATCCATGGTGCCGTCATCGACCACGGTGACGCCCTTAGCGGCGACCTGCTGGCCCATCAGGCCGGCAAAGGCGGAGGTCTTCTTGCGGTTGAAATCCCCCTCCAAGCCGTGCCCGACGGCCTCGTGGAGCATGACGCCCGGCCAGCCGGGACCTAGCACAACGGTCATCTCGCCGGCCGGCGCGGCGATCGCATCCAGATTGACCATCGCCTGGCGATAGGCGTCGTCAACGGCCGCCTGCCAGCCGCCCTCATTGAGGAAAGCGGCGATGCCCTGCCGGCCGCCCATGCCGTGAGAGCCCGATTCCTGCCGATCGCCGCGGCCAGCGACCACCGACACGTTGAAGCGCACCAGCGGGCGGACGTCACGGACGCGGTGGCCATCGGCGCGCAAGATCTCAACCACCTGCCAGGTGGTGGCAAGCGACACCGAAACCTGGCGGACGGCCGGATCCTTGGCGCGGGCGTAGGCGTCGATCTCTTGAAGGAGGCGCACCTTCTCCTCGAAGGTGGGCGAGGCGAGCGGATTTTCGGGGCCGTAGAGCGTCCGATTGGTGCGCTGAGGCGCGGCGGCATAGACCCCGCCATGGCCCGAGCGCACCGCACGCACCACATCGGCGGCGCGGGCGAGCGCATCAACGGAGATATCACCGGAGTGGGCATAGCCCGCCTGCTCGCCGGAGACCGCGCGCAAGCCAAAACCTTGATTGGTGTCGTACGTCGCGCCCTTGAGGCGGCCATCGTCAAAGGACAGCGCTTCGGCTTGGCGATACTCAAGATACAGCTCGCCGTCATCGGCCCCGGTCAGCGCATCCGCCGTGATGGCCAAAGCGCGCTCAACATCAAGACCGGAGGCGGCGAACAGATCAGTGGCAGGGTCGGTCATGAAGGCTCCTCGGCGCGGGACGGGTGGGCGATCGACGCAGGGCCGATCACGCGAGCCCCTAACATCGGCCCGCGCCGCGCCCACGACAAGAGGCCCACACAACAAAGCCGCGCGAGCAGGGATGCCTTTGACGAATTTGGTATCCGAGCGCGACCTGACGAATAATAGACCTTCATTTACACTTGTTCTAAAAAGGAAAGAGCGCTTTCCTACATTATAATACTTCAAGAATAGAGTATTTGCCAAGCGCAAACCGTTGATTTATGTCTCATCAAAGACGACGGGAGACGATCCATGGGCGCTAATCGCTACCTTATAAAACTTCTCAGGTGCATTGACTGTGGGGATGCGTCCTGTCCTGAAGCCATCACGCTGTTCGCACGGCTCGGCGGCGGCAGCACGCCGCAAGCGGCCCGGTTGGTCGCGATCGAAGCGCTCAGACGCTCTGGCCATGCCGCGCGGTTGCCGATGGTGATCTTAGCCCGGGATGAGAGCGACGTTTCGCTCGACGAGGTGCGGATCGTCGGCGCGGTGGCCGCACTGCAACGCGGCGATCGGCGCGCGGCGGAGGTGCTTTTGCGCTTCTCCCATGTGCCTTACGAGATCGACGGCGTGCTGGCCATGCTCGACCCGCTCGCGCGCTTGCTGTGCGACGCCGGGCTAATCGTCACCACCGACGTCATAGCGCCCGTACGCCGGACCACGCCCGCACGTCAAACAACGCCGGGCGCCGGTGTGCGTCCGCATCGCTTGAGGAGAGAGCCGTGAGCGGATCAAACGTCGACCACGCTTTCACGACCACGCCGGGCGAGCGGCTTCTCTTGTCAGGCCTGCGCGCCATGCGGTTTTGCTTCAAAGGCCGCGAGCCGCGTGCCCTTGAGGATGTGTGATCGGGCTGGGACATGATGCTGGGTGCCGACAGCGCGGACCTTTTGATTGGGCATGTGGGTGGGCTGGTGCGTCGGCTGGACGCCGCCGCGCTCCGCCCGGTCGTGGCGCTCCCAATCGGCTGCCATCGCATGTCGGGCTCCGAGGCGTTGGTGTTGCAGCTCGTCGGCGCGCACCAGCACCAGCAGTCGGACCTCGCAAGCCTTGCCACCGCGCGCCTCGTCACCGCGAACGCCATCGCTCATGTGTTGGAGCCGGGCCGCAAGATCGGCGCGCTGTTGCTCGCCCACGAGCACGCCCTACCGGTTCCGACGTTGGAAACCATCGACGAGGCCGCGCGCCACATCGACCGACCATGCCCTTGCCAGCTGCGCCCGCGCAGCTGATGGCCGCGTTACGCCATCGTCTCGCCCGGGCTCGCGCTGAGCAGTCGCTCCAGGCGGCGCTTGACGGTGTCTTTGATCGGGCCGGTGGCGGCGAGGATTTCTTTGGCGCGAAGGAAGTCCAATACGGCAAAGCCGTGCACCTCCGGGCGCACCAACAGGTCGGGTGGGCGTTGGATCAGCTTTTCCTTCACGACCGCCTGCATCAGAAGCTGCGTGGCGCCGAAGATCGCCTCGGTGGCCGATGGGATGCGCTTGGGATCGCTGGATTCGGGATAGGCGATGACGTCGACAGCGACGACGAGATCGGTCTTGGGCAAGACGTCGACCGGCACCGGATTGACGACGCCGCCATCGACCAGCACCCGACCATCCAGACTAACCGGCTTGAAGATGACTGGGATCGCCATGGAGGCGGCGACCGCCGGGCGCAGCGGGCCCGCCGTGGAGACATGGGCGCCCCAGCCGTAGAAATCGGTGGAGACCACTGCCAGCGGGCACTTGAGATCAGCAAAGTCGCGCGGGATAGCGTCGGGCACGAAAGCATCGAGGATGCGTTCAGGCTCTAGCTGGCCGAGGCCGAGGCCCTTGCCGTTCCACAGGTCGCTCATGCTTTTGGGCCTGAGCTGCCACAGCTTGGAGAGCGCGGTCGCCCGATTGGCGAAGAGGCCGAGCGCCATCTCGCGCATCGCCTTGCCGTCATTGCCGGCGGCGTAGCCGGCCGCGAAAATCGCACCGATCGACGTGCCTGAAAGCGCCGAGACCTTCAGGCCCAGTTCGTCGAACGCCTCGATGACGGGGATGTGGCCAAAGCCGCGCGCGCCACCGCCGCCCAAGGCGAGGCCAATCGTGGGGTGGCCCAAGGAGCGCGGCAGCGACGGGCCGCGGGTGGCGGGAAGGTGTGTGCTCATGGCCGCCATATGGGTTGGCGGAGCCGCGCGCGCAACTAAGCGCGCGCGACGTGTGCGTGATAGGGCGGTTTAGAGGCCGAGGCCCTTCTTGACGGCGGCCATGGCGTCACCACCATCGAAGGTCTTCACGCCGGCCAGCCAGGGGCCGATCACCGAGGGGTTCTTCTTCAGCCACTCGGCGGCGGCCTTGGCCGGGTCCATACCGTCATTGAGGATTTTGCCCATCACCTCGTTTTCGAGCGCGAGGGTGAACTTCAGGTTCTTGAGGAACTGGCCGACATTGGCGCACTCGGTGAGATAGCCCGCGCGGACATTGGTGTAGATGGTCGCGCCGCCCAGGTTCGGGCCGAACACGTCGTCACCGCCTTCGAGATACTTCATCTTGAAGTTGGCGTTCATCGGGTGCGGCTCCCAGCCCAAGAACACCACGTGCTCGCCGCGCTTCGTCGCGCGCTCAACCTGCGCCAGCATGCCCTGCTCGGACGATTCGACGACCTCGAAGCCCTTCAGGTTGAACTGGTTCTGCTCGATCATGCCCAGGATCAGACGGTTGCCGTCATTGCCCGGCTCGATGCCGTAGATCTTGCCGTCGAGCTTGTCCTTGAACTTCGCGATGTCGGCGAAGGTCTTCAGGCCCGCATTGTAGGTGGTCTCCAGGACGGCGAGCGTGTATTTGGCGCCTTCCAGGTTGACACCGACGACTTCGACCGACTTGTCGTCCACATACGGACGCAGGTCCGCTTCCATGGTGGGCATCCAGTTGCCCAGGAAGACGTCGATGTCCTTGTTCTTCAGCGAGGTGTAGGTGACCGGCACCGACAGCACCTCGGTCTTGGGCGTGTAGCCCAGATTGGTGAGGATGGTCGAGGCGATCGCGGTCGTCGCGGTGATGTCGGTCCAGCCGACGTCAGCGAAGCGCACGTTCTTGCACGAGGCCGGTTCCGCGGCAAACGCCGAGACCGTCATCGCGACGCTCAAAAGACCACCCGCCAGGGCGCGAACCATCGACTGCTTCATGGATATGCTCTCCTCCCGATCACGCGACCCGGCAGCCTCTCCCCCTCTTTTCGGAGACCCACCCGGTGGCACGTCATAGACTTGTGACTTTAGGGGCTGCCGGATCGGGGATGCAAGGTGGTCTTGAGCGGGGAATTGAATGAAGGTTCATTTTTTTGGCCGCATTCGCGGGGTGTTTGCCTGCTGCGACGCCCTTTGAGCGAGGAGTTTAAGGTCGCACTACTTTGAGACGGCCTGCCAGCACGCCTGTTCAACCTCCCGTCAAGCGTCGCCTCGCCCTTGTCGATGGAGAAACAAGGAATGGGGGATACATTCGGGATCGTTAGTTTAACGGGGCAAATTTCGGCGCCTTTGATGTTGATCACCGCCTTCTCCCCTTGTGGGAGAAGGTGCCCCGAAGGGGCGGATGAGGGGTAGCGTGTAATCGTGACAACTTTGAAACTAATGTGCTTTCTTGTTGCTCCCCCCTCATCGGTCGCTGCGCGACAGTTTATCCCGCGAGGTGAGAAGGGGAAGCTCTGAATAGGGTTAGATAGAAAATTCGTTCGGATTGTTTTCTTGCTACAAGTCGATTCACCCTCTCTTTCTGTCCCTCCTCCGCCAAGACGGAGGGGCACTTGAAAGAAGGTGGTCTTTGGCGATCATCGTGCGCGGCCCCCACTTCGCCCACCCCTGTCTCCTCGAATTTTTCAGACCTCTCGGTCATCGCCCGTTCTTGACTGAACGATGGTTCAGAATATGGTCGCGGCATGTCGACTGTTCTGTCCATTGCCGCCCGCTCGCCTGGTCGTCCGCGTCGTCCGGACCAGGAGGAGGAGCGCCGTCGGCAGCTAATTCAGGCGGCGGTGGATGAGATCGCCGAGCGCGGGTTTCAACGCGTCACGGTCGCCGGGATTGCGGGCCGCGCCGGCGTGTCGGTTGGGCTCGTCTCGTTTTACTTTCGCGACAAGGATGGGCTGCTCGAAGCCACCTTGCGGTCCCTGGCGGCGGATCTGGGGCGCGCGGTCGCCGCGCGCGCGGTGCCGGCCGACGATCCGCGCGGGCGCATCCAAGCCATTATTGACGCCAACCTGTCGGACACCCAGTTCGATCGGCGCATCATTACCGTTTGGCTCGCCTTTTGGGGCGAGGTGCCGCACCAGCCGCGCTATGCCCGCGTGCAGCGGGTTTATGAACGACGCATGCAATCAAACCTCGCCCATGCGATCCGGCGCCTGGCGCCGCGCGCCGACGCAGGGCAGCTCGCGCGCTCGCTGGCGTCGCTGATCGACGGTCTGTGGATCCGTGCCGCGCTGTCGCCGGATCGGCCCGACAGCGCCGAGGCCCGCCAGATCGCTACCCGCTTTATCGAGACGGAGCTGTTATTGGCCCGGCTCGAGGATGCTCGCCTGTCCCCCTAACCCGCTTGCCGTGATCGGACCCATCGCCATGCCGCGCTATCCCACCGTTCTCAATCGCATTGGCGGCCGCCCGGTCACGTTGCCGGGGGCCGACCGGTTTGAAACCATCGATCCGGCGCGCGGCGAGGTTTTGGCCGAGGTGGAGACCGCCGGTGAAGCCGGTGTCGATCAGGCCGTCGCGGCGGCCAAGAAGGGGTTCGACACCTGGTCGGCGATGACCGGGCTTGAGCGCGGTCGTGTCTTGAAGCGGGCGGCGGATTTGTTGCGGGTGCGCAATGACGAGCTCGCCGAACTTGAGACGCGCGACACCGGCAAGCCGATCCAGGAAACCAACGTCGTCGACATTGTGTCGGGTGCCGACTGCTTGGATTACTTCTCCGGCCTCGCCGGCACGCTGACGGGCGAACATGTGGATCTGGGCCGCGCCGCGTTCGGCTATGTGCGGCGCGAGCCGCTGGGTGTGGTGGGCGGCATTGGCGCGTGGAACTATCCCATGCAGGTCGCCTGCTGGAAGTCCGCGCCCGCGCTCGCGTGCGGCAACGCGATGGTGTTCAAACCGGCCGAGCTGACGCCCCTGACGGCCACCGCGCTTGCCGACATCTATGCCGAAGCGGGCTTGCCCGACGGCGTGTTCAACGTCGTGCATGGCGACCAAGAGACCGGCAAAGCGATCGTCGCGCATCCCGATATCGTCAAGGTGTCGCTCACCGGCGAAGCCTCGACGGGGCGCAAGGTGATGGCGTCGGCCTCCAACACGCTGAAGCACGTCACGCTGGAACTGGGCGGCAAGTCGCCCATCATCATCTTCGACGATGCCTCGATCGAAGGCGCGGTGACCGGCGCACTGCTTGGCAATTTCTATTCGGCCGGCGAGGTGTGCTCGAACGGCACGCGCGTGTTTGTCCATCGCAAGGTGAAAGACCAGTTCTTGGAGCGCCTGATCGCGCGCACCAAGGCCATGATCGTAGGCGATCCGCTGGATCCGGCCACCCATATGGGCGCGCTCATCTCGCATGAGCACATGGAGAAGGTGCTCGGCTACATTGCCGCCGGTGTGCGCGAAGGCGCCAAGCTCGCCTTTGGCGGCGAGCGCATCCACGTCAAGGGCTGCGAAGCCGGCGCGTTCGTGGGGCCCACCATCTTTGACGGCTGCGCCGACGAGATGTCGATCGTCACGGACGAGATCTTCGGACCCGTGATGGCCGTGCTGCCGTTTGACGACGAGGACGAGGTGATCGCGCGCGCCAACGACACGCCCTATGGCCTGTCGGCCGGCGTCTACACCAAGGACGTCTCGCGCGCCCACAGGGCGGTCGCCCGGCTGCAGGCGGGCACGTGCTGGATCAACTCCTACAACATCTGCCCGATTGAGCTGCCGTTCGGCGGCATCAAGCTGTCGGGCATTGGACGGGAGAATTCCAAGGCGGCGGTCGAGCACTACACCCAGCTCAAGAGCGTCTACGTGGCGCTCGAAGACGTCGCCGCCCCGTATTGAGGCCGGCGACCGCCTTTCCGAGACCCGTGACACTCCAACCCGATTGATCCCGCGCTCCATGACCACATTTGACTACATCATCATTGGCGCGGGCTCAGCCGGGTGCGTCTTGGCCAATCGGCTCACCGAGGACGCCGACGTCACGGTCGGTCTGATTGAGGCGGGCGGATCGGACCTGTCGGTGTTCGTCCACATGCCCTCCGCGCTGTCGATCCCGATGAACACGCGCCGGTTCAACTGGGGCTTTGAGACCGAGCCGGAGCCGGGGCTGGATGGTCGGGTGATGAACTGTCCGCGCGGGCGCGGGCTGGGTGGATCATCGTCGGTCAACGGCATGGTCTATATCCGTGGCCACGCCATGGACTTCGATAACTGGGTGGAGATGGGCGCGCGCGGCTGGTCGTATGCGGAGGTGCTGCCGTATTTCCGCAAGGCGGAGACGCGGGCGGAGGGCGGCAACGAATATCGCGGCAGCGACGGCCCGTTGCACACCCAGTATGGCCCGCTGAAAAACCCGCTCTACCGGGCCTTCATCGATGCAGCGAAGGCGGCCGGCTACGCCGAGACCGACGACGTCAATGGCTATGCCCAAGAGGGCTTCGGCCGCATGGACATGACGGTCCACAAGGGCCGGCGCTGGTCTACGGCGGTGGCGTATTTGCGCCCGGCGATGAAGCGGCCGAACCTGTCGGTGATCACCCACGCGCTTACCAAGCGCATTGTGTTCGAGGGCCGGCGCGCAGTGGGCGTGGCGATCGACCGCGGTGGGGTGGAGACCATCCTCACCGCCCGGCGCGAGGTGATCTTGTCG
>CALSBD010000103.1:0-8729 GCA_943373055.1 Rhizobium sp. Q54 | reverse complement strand
GGTTCAAGAACCTGGAGCTGATCGCCAATTTCGGGGTTGGTTATGATTCGGTCGATGCGGTGCACGCCGCCACGCGCGGCATTCTTGTCACCCACACGCCCGATGTGTTGACCGAAGAGGTCGCCGACACCGCGCTGGGCCTCCTTATCATGGCCGCGCGCGAGTTGGGGGCCGCTGAGCGTTATCTGCGCGCGGGGCATTGGGAGACCAAGGCCTATCCGCTCACGCCGGGCACCTTGCGCGGCCGCACCGTTGGTCTCGTCGGCCTCGGCCGCATTGGCTTGGCAATTGCCCGCCGTTGCGAGGGCTTCGGCCTCAAGCTCGCTTATTGCAATCGCTCGCCGCGCGCTGACGTGAGCTATCCCTATTATCCCACCCCGGTCGCGCTGGCGGCGGCGGTGGATACCTTGATGGTTGTCGCCCCCGGCGGTGCGGCGACCCGGCATCTCATCAACAAGGACGTGCTCGACGCGCTGGGGCCGCAGGGCATCCTCATCAATATTGGCCGCGGCAGCGTGGTCGATGAAGCAGCGCTGATCGCCGCGCTCGACGACGGGCGTATCCTCTCGGCCGGCCTTGATGTGTTCGAAGATGAGCCGCGCGTGCCCGCGGGGCTGATCGCCCACGAGAAGATCACCTTGTTGCCCCATGTCGGCTCGGCGAGCCAGCACACCCGCCGCGCGATGGGCCAATTGGTGGTCGACAATGTGGTGACCTGGCTGACCGACCGCACCGTCTTGACGGCGGTGCCCGAAACGCCCGTCGCCAAGACACCGGCGCGCTGACCGGGAGACGCACACGCGCCCTGACCAGCGGGGCGCGCGGGGCGTCAGCGGTTCTTGCCGGGCACCCACAGCACGTCGGCCGCGCCCTTGTCATTGACGTAGCGCGAGGCGACGAACAGGAAGTCCGACAGGCGATTGATGTATTTGAGCGCGGCCGGGCTCACCGTCTCGCCCGGCTGGTGCGAGAGTTCCACCATCAACCGCTCGGCCCGGCGCGACACCGTGCGGGCCAGATGCAGCGCCGCCGAAGCCGCTGTGCCGCCGGGCAGCACGAACGAGCGCAGCGGTTTCAAGTCCGCATTCATCTGGTCGATTTCCGCTTCGAGCCGCTCCACTTGCGCCTCGATAATGCGCAACGGCTCCCAGGCGAGCTTTTCCCCGCAGTCGGGGGTGCACAGGTCCGCGCCGAGGTCAAACAGGTCGTTTTGAATGCGCATGAGCATGTCGTCGACCAGCGGATGGGCACCGCGGGTGTGCTCGCGGGCGAGCCCCAGGCACGCATTGGTCTCATCGACCGTGCCATAGGCGTCGATGCGCAGGTCATATTTGGGACGCCGCTCGCCCGTGCCCAACGCGGTGGTGCCGCCATCGCCCGTGCGGGTGTAGATGCGGTTCAACACGACCATGCGACGTCTCCGTTCGGTGGGCTTGTGGGGAAGAGAACTTTGATACGGCGGAACATAGGCCGCCCGGCGCGCCTGTCGACGGGCCGGCGGGATAAAGCGGGCATCGCTTCAGGACTGGCATGCAAAAGCCCGCAGGGGTGACCATGCGGGCTTGGAGATGGTGGCAGGTGCGGTCGCGTCAGAAGCGATAGCCGACGCGGGCGCCAATGTTGGTCAGGCCGTCGTTCTCGCCTTTGCACAACACGCCGGCGTGCGAGACGTGCTCGACACCCGCGATCACACGCCAATTGGGGCCGATGTCGACGCCGATGCCGCCGAACTCGCGGAAATTGACCGCGCAGCCCATGCCAGCGCGACCGGGAATTTCCTTTTCCTTGCCGTTATGCAGCGCGAACGAGAGCGCGCCTTCCAAGAACACGGGACCGAACACCGGGAACTGCCAGGTGAAGCCGGTGTAGCCATAGCTCGTCTTGCCCGCGAAGTTGATCATCGCGCCGGCATGCAGCTTGGGGATCAACAGGTCGGTGAAGCTGTTGCCGGTGTTGATCGGCAGCCGCGACGTCAGAAGCTCGAAGGCAGCGTCAACCTTGCCGTCGTCTTCCTTGTTGAACGGATCGTGGGCGAATGCGCCAAAGCGGACTTCGTCGATGAACTTGAATTGCTCCTGCGCCGAAACCGGAGCCGTCATCAGACCAGCGGCCATGAGACCAAGGCCAAGGCCGGCAAACAGGCGGCGAAACGTCGAGGCGAGGACAGTCATGGCGACAGATGCCTTTGGCAATCGAAACACGGTTGCCATGGTTCCCACGATGGCCGCGCGCTGTCCAGCGTTACAGCCCGGCGAGACGCCGGTTGCCCGCTTTTGTTGCAAGCGTGGCACAGTTGGTAAACGGAAAATTAAGGGGTGGCAGAACGCGAATCAGCGCCCTGAGAGCCAAATCGCGGTCATCACAACGATGATGGCGAGAAACTGCAGGCCAACGCGCCAGCGCATCAGTGATTGCGAGCGATTCGACGACCCGCCGCGCACGAGATTGACGAGACCCAACATCAAGACAATTGCGACCGCGCCAATGGCGACCGGCACCAACGCATTCATGAACCCAGTCAAAGGACACCCCGTCGTCCGCTGTGCGGGCCGACACCGCCCCGCGCGCCGTCGACCGCTGTGTCGGGGACCATAGCGACTTTGACGGCGGGAGCAATCAAGCCGACGCTCGCTCGCGATCAGTTCATCAGCGCGACGGTGATAGCGAGCAGCGTGTGGAACCCGGTCCACGCCACCACCGGCACCAGGGCCGCCGCCGCGCGCCAATCGATCCACCAAAACCGTCGGGTCGCGGCCACGAGGCAGTCGACCATGAGGACTGCCACCAGAACCCCGAGCCACGGATCGCGCGCGACATAAAAGGCGAAGCACCACGCCATGTTGAGCGCCAGATGAGCGCTGAACAGCGTGAGCGCGTCGGCCTTGGCCCGGTTGTCAACCGGCGCGCGGGTAATCGCCCATGCGGCTCCCGCCATCATGAGATACGCGACCGTCCATGCCGGCGCATAAAACGCCGCGGGCGGCGCGAAGCCGGGTTGAGCGAGGCTCGCGGTCCACAACTTGGCATCGGGCGACACGCCAATGGAGCCGACCACGCCGGCGCCCAGGCACAGCACCGTCCACACCAGCAAGGTCATGATATCGGCGGGCGATAAGCCGCCCGGCGCGGTCGCCTGTTCGGCCCGTTCGCGCGCGCGGCGCTCGAAGAGTGTCGGCTCGGCGATACGGTCGCGCGGCTCGGCCTCGCGGCGGCGGGTCTTGGTGTGCTGTTCGTCCGACCCCATGCTCATGGCGACCTCTTGCCCGTCAGCCATGTCGACAGCTGGCGTCTTTCAAGGAGTGTGAGGCGCGCGGTCGACCCGGCGGGTCAGCCGCGCGCCGACGTCTCAAGGGTGGGCGAGTGCGAACACGCCGGTGGCGCCAAGCCACCACAGCGCATTGGGCGCAGCCGCGAATTTCAACAGGCCACCGGCCCGGCCCATGCGCGATACGATCAGGAACGCGCTGGCCGTGGCCGCGCTGAGCCCGGCGATCGCAAGCGCCTGGGAGGTGGTGGCGAATTGGGCCCAGCCGGCAGCGGCAAGCCCCACCAAATGCAGCGCGAAAGCCTTGAGCACCGCGTTACGCTCGGCCGGCGGCGTGCCTTGGCCTACGCACCAGCCCGCGCCGAGCGCCAGGACCATCTGAACCACCATGAAGGTGCCCGCAATGGCGCCGAGGCTGAGCGCGATCGGCCAATTCCAGGCCGCGAATTCACCCATGCGCTCCGCGTTGAGCGGCGCGATGGCGCCAAGACTGGCAAACGTCGACAGCATGGCAAAGCCAAGCGCCAACACCAGTCGCTCCCCTGGCGTGCGCGGCTCGAACAGATCTTGATGCAAGCGCGCACGCGCCCGATCCGGACTGAACACGCAGGAGCGCGCCGACACGTCGGCATCGGTGCGCCGTTGCTCGGGGGATCGTTGCCCTTGGTGCGAGGGGCGATCATGGTGAGGGGGGCGAGAATAAGCCATACCCGGTCTCCGTAGACCCTAAGTCGTACGGGAAGACCCGGAGGGCGGATCAGGGTTACTCCCCGAATTCCGCCCAGCGACCCCTCAGGTTTCCTTGTCCGAGGTGCGACGGAGGAAATCGGAGAGCGCCCGCTCGGGCAGCAGCCGTCGCGCATAGCCCATCACTACCGTGGGCACGGTGACCGGATACGCCACCCGTGGCCGATCGCTTTCCAACGCCTTGATCAGCGCGTCGACCACCGCCGACGGCGGCAACTTGAAGCGTGCCGCGCCGCCCCGCTCCATGCGCGCGCGCCGCTTGGCGTAGGTCTCGGCATGAATGGAGGCGGCCACGTCGATGGTGCGCTCGAACACGGCCATCGCATTGGGCACGAAGCGGGTCGCGATGGGGCCGGGGCGGATGGAGACAACGTGAATGCCCGAGCCTGAGAGCTCCAGCCGCAAGGTATCGGTGAGCCCTTCGAGCGCAAATTTCGACGCCACATAGGCGCCGCGATACTTGAGCGCCACAATGCCCAGCACCGACGAGCACTGGATAATGCGCCCCGTGCCGGCCCGCCGCATGGCCGGGATGAACCGGCGGGTCAGGTCGTGCCAGCCAAACACATTGGCCTCAAATTGCGCGCGCAGGGCCTCGGTCGGCAGATCTTCCACCGCGCCCAGCTGACCGTAGGCGCCGTTGTTGAACAGACCATAGAGCGTGCCCCCGGTCTGCTCCAGGACGGCATCCGCGCACGCGGCGATCGACGCGCGGTCGGTATAGTCAAGCGACAGTGCGGTGACGCCGCTCGCCGCCAAGCGCTCGACATCCGCTGGCCGCCGGGCGGTGGCGAAGACCTGATAGCCGCGCTGAGCGAGGGTGAGCGCGGCGGCCTCGCCAATGCCGCTGGAGGCGCCGGTGATCAGCACCGACCGTGATACAACCGTCATCGCATACCCTTAAACGGGGAGGTGGTACGAGCTTTCGACCCGCGTTCCTACGTGCTGTTCCGGAAGGTCACCGCTCGCAATCCTTGTCACTCTATTCCCTACCAAGCGCAAGCGGATGATGACCGCGCTCCTGCTCCCGACCCCTGCCGAGGCCACGCCCATGACGTCCGACATCTCCTTGAAAAATAAGCCGGCTCAACATATCGGTCTCACCCGCCGCGCCGCGCTCCAGGGCGGCACGGCCCTGGTGGCGGTAGCCGCCTTCGCGCCGATCGCCCGCGGCCAGACCCCCACCGCCAAGCTTCGGGTGATGGCAACGTCGGATCTTCACGTGAATGTGTTCGCCTATGATTATCTGCGCGACGCACCCGACGACACCATCGGCGTCGCCAAAACGAACGCGCTCATCAAGGCCGCGCGGGCGGAAGCCAAGAACACCTTGCTCGTCGACAATGGCGACTTCATCCAAGGCTCGCCGCTGGGTGACTTCGCGGCCTATGAAAAGGGCCTCAAGCCCGGTGAGACGCACCCGATGGTCGCGGCCATGAACGCGGTCGGCTATGACTGCGGCACGCTCGGCAATCACGAGTTCAACTATGGGCTGGAGTTCCTCGCCAAGGGCCTCGCCACCGCCAAGTTCCCGTTTGTGTGCGCCAACGCGGTCAAGACCGACGGAACGGATCTCATCAAGCCGTGGATCATCCTGGATCGGGAGATCACCGACGAGGCGGGCGCCAAGCATCCCCTCAAGATCGGCGTCATCGGCTTCCTGCCGCCGCAGATCGTTCAGTGGGACAAGAGCCACCTCGACGGCAAGCTCACCTCGCCTGATATCGTCGACGCGGCCAACAAGCACGTGCCGGCGCTCAAAGCGGCGGGCGCGGAGATCGTGGTGGCGCTGTGCCACTCGGGCATCTCGGCCACCCCGCGCGCGGGCAACGAGGAAAACGCCGCGCTGTATCTGGCCAGCGTCCCCGGCATCGACGCAATCGTGACGGGCCACCAGCACCTCACCTTCCCCGGCCACAAGTCATTTGACGGCTTAGCGGGTGTCGACAACAAGTCCGGCACCCTGGCGGGCAAGCCGGCCGTACAGCCCGGCTTCTGGGGCTCACACCTGGGCATCATGGATTTGACGCTGACGAAGGGCGACAAGGGTTGGCAAGTGGCCGGCCACACGGTCGAGCTGCGCTCGATCTATGACCGCGTCGACCGCAAGGTGGTGCCCAAGGTGGAGGCCGATCCAGCGGTCCTGGCCGCCGTGCAGGTCGACCACGATCTCACGCTTGCTTATGTCCGTCGCCCGGTCTCAGCGACGACGGCACCGATCACCTCCTACTTCGCGCTCGTCACCGACGACCCGTCGGTCCAAATCGTGTCGAATGCGCAAATTTGGTACGTCAAGAAGCTGATCGAGGGGACGCCGCTGGCGGCCTTGCCCGTGTTGTCCGCCGCCGCGCCGTTTAAGTCGGGCGGTCGTGGCGGTCCGTCGGCCTATACCGACATCAAGCCCGGCCCGATCGCCATCAAGAACCTCGCCGACATCTACATCTTCCCCAATACCGTGCGCGTGGTGAAGGTGAAGGGAGCGGAGGTGCGCGAGTGGCTGGAACGCTCGGCCGGTATCTTCAACAAGATCGACCCGGCGAAAACCGAGGAACAGGCGCTGATCAATCCGGCCTTCCCCTCGTTCAACTTCGATGTCATTGATGGCGTCACCTACAAGATCGACGTCACCCAGGCCTCGCGCTACGACACTGACGGCAAGCTCGCCGCGCCGGACGCGCGCCGCATCGTGGACCTTCAGTTCGAGGGCAAACCGATCGACGATGGCGCGGAGTTCCTGATCGCGTCGAACAATTATCGCGCGGCCGGCGGCGGCAACTTCCCGGGCACCCATGGCGGCAAGTCGACGGTGATCGAGGCGCCCGACCTCAACCGCGACGTCATCTTGCGCTATCTGGTGGAGCTCAAGTCGGTCAACCCGACCGCGGATGGCAATTGGAGCTTCGTGCCCTGGCCGGCGTCGGCGAACGTCACCTTCATCACCGGCCCGGGTGCAGCGGCGGTCAAGCCGGCCGGTTTGCGCCTTGATGCCGCCGGCGATGGCGGCGATGGCTTCGTCAAGTATCGCTTGGTCGTGTGACCCGACAGGGTGCCGCCCGCCGCGCCATCGGCGCGGCGGCGGTCAGCGATCCTTACGCGACAGCATCCGGTCGACCAACGACCCGCGCGGGATCGGATTGCGATCCGCCTCGCGCGGCTCAGCCGAATACGGCGCGCTCGGAAACGCCCGTCCCGGAGCAGCATCGCGCGGCGGGTCGAACGGCGCACGCCCCACAGACGGGTTCGACCAGCCGCCGCCAATATTCTTGCCCGGCATCGGCACCATCACCGGCGCCGGCTTCACGCGCTTGGGGAAAAACAGCGACAACAACCAGCCGATCGTCAGGAGACCGAACGTGCCCAGCGCCCACACGGCGATGATCGCGAACTCGCCCAATTGACGCGTCAGCTCAGCGAGCCCAGGCAGCGATACCGGATCGACCTGAAACCCGGTCAACTCCGCCGTTCCCGCGCCAACCAGTCCCGTGAACAGCCCGATCAGACCGTGCCCGACCCACGCGACCAAGGTCCATCCGATCACCAAAAACCAGGTGAAACCCCAAATCAGCTTGCGCACCGTCGCCTCGCCTCGTTGATCGGGTCTGCCGATCTCGCGCTTGGAGATGGCGTTGACGGGGGTGGGATTCAAGGGGTGGGAGGCAAAGGGGGGGGCTCGTGAGAGCCTGATTCAAACGTCGGCGGCCGAGATCCGATCCGTAGAAGGTGAGTTCCCCAGGAGGCCTGTGAAAGGGAATACAGACCTCAGACATTGTCGGTTCCTTCTCCCCCTGCAGGAGAAGAGGAAACGCCGCACCAGATGAAGCTGGCCGTGTCGCAAGCGTCACACGACTGTTATGTCTTGCCCTCACACGAGCAACCTCCCTTCTCGCTCGCTGCCTGAGTCCCGCCATGACCGTTCATCAGCCCATCTCTGCTGGCTCTCGCCCCTCTCCGTTGGCGCCGGCATGGCGACTTGAGGGGGGCCTTGTGCTGGGCGCGGATGGCTTTGTCGAGCGGGATGTCCATGTCATCGACGGCGTGTTGGCTGAGGCCGCGTCGCCCGAGGCCCGGCGGTTTGATGCGCGCGGGCTCCTCATCGTGCCTGGGCTCATTGATATCCATGGCGATGCCTTCGAGCGACAAGTCATGCCGCGGCCGCGGGTGGCGTTTCCGCTTGATCTAGCGCTTCTGGACACCGATCGGCAGGTCGTCGCCAGCGGCATCACCACGGTCTATCACGGCGTTACCTGGTCGTGGGAGCCGGGCCTTCGTGGGCCGGAAATGGCGCGCGATCTATTAGAGGCCATCGAGGCGCTACGCCCGCGCCTTGCCGCCGACACGCGCTATCATTTGCGCCAAGAGACCTACAATCTCGACGCGGAACCGACCATCTTGGAATGGCTCGAGGCCGGGCGGCTTGGCTGCGTGGCGTTCAATGACCACATGACCGGAACGTTCAAGGTGCGCCATCGGCCTGAAAAGGTCGGCAAGATGGTCGAGCGTTCCGGCCTGTCGACCGAGGCGTTCACGGCCCTCGTCGAGGCGGTTTATGCCCGCAAGGATGAGGTCCCGGCGTCCATCCAGCGCCTGTCGGCGGCGGCCAAGGCGGCGGGTATTCCCGTGTTGTCGCATGATGACATGTCGCCCGAGGAGCGCGCCTGGCACCGCTCGCTCGGCATCACCATCGCCGAATTCCCCGTCACCGAAGAGACCGCCGCGG
>CALSBD010000102.1:0-8730 GCA_943373055.1 Rhizobium sp. Q54 | reverse complement strand
TCGGGCGTATATCCCCCCTAGGGGGATGTCAAGCCGATGGCCGATCAGCATACACACCAGTCTCACGCAGAGATCATCAAGCGCCTGAAGCGGGCGGGCGGGCATCTCGACAGTGTGATCGGCATGCTCGAAGCACAGCGATCATGCGTGGAGATCGCACAGCAACTCCATGCGGTCGAGCGGGCGGTGGTGGAGGCCAAACGCGCGCTGATCCACGATCACCTGGACCACTGCCTGACAGGATCGACCGAGGCCTCACGTGAGGCGAACCAAGCGGCGTTGGCTGAGCTGCGCTCGATCGCGCGGTACCTGTGATGGTGTCCATCCTCGCCCATCGAACCTATCGGCATTTGTTTCTGGCCCAGGTCGTTGCGTTGACCGGGATGGGGCTGTTGACGGTGGCTTTAGGGCTGTTGGCCTTTGAGCTGGCTGGGGCGCAGGCCGGTGCGGTGTTGGGGACCGCGCTTGCCATCAAGATGATCGCCTATGTGACGATTGCGCCCGTGGCGGCGGCGTTCACGCAGCGGCTGCCGCGCCGCGCTGTGTTGATCACGCTGGATCTGGTGCGTGCGGGCATCGCGCTCGCACTGCCGTTTGTGACAGAGGTCTGGCAGGTCTATCTGTGCATTTTCGTGCTGCAAGCGGCCTCGGCGGGCTTCACGCCGACGTTTCAGGCGGTCATTCCCGACATCTTGCCAGATGAGCGGGAGTATACCCGCGCGCTTTCGCTGTCGCGGCTCACCTATGATTTGGAAAGCCTTGTCAGTCCCATGCTGGCCGCGGGGCTTCTCGCAGTCATGAGCTATCATGATCTATTCGTGGGCACGGTGCTTGGTTTCGTGGGATCGGCCCTTTTGGTGTTTTCGGTTGCGTTGCCGCCGCCGAAAGGGGCCCGCACGGGTGGGATTTACGACCGAACCACCCGGGGTCTTCGCCATTATCTGGCGACACCCCGTTTGCGAGGGTTGCTCGCCTTGATCCTTGCGGTGGCGTCTGGTGGATCGCTCGTTTTCGTCAATACCGTCGTCTACGTCCAAGGAGTGTTCGGCCTCGATGATCGCTCGACCGCGCTCGCGCTGGCCGCGTTTGGCGGCGGATCGATGATCGTGGCGCTGGCTCTCCCGCGCCTCCTCGATCAATGGCCGGATCGTCCCGTCATGTTGGCAGGGGCAAGCTTGGTCACGTTAGCGACCCTGTGCGCCAGCTTCGTCACCAGCTTCGCGGCGCTTTGGGCCGTGTGGTTGGTGATGGGAGCCGGCTACAGCCTCGCGCTCACCCCGTCGGGACGGCTGCTGCGCCGATCGGGCCGCGAAGCGGATCGGCCCGCATTGTTTGCCGCCCAGTTTTCGCTCTCGCATGCGTGTTGGTTGATCACTTATCCCCTCGCGGGGTGGGCGGGGGCCCGCTTGGGTTTGAGCGCGGCGGCCATGCTGTTGACTGTGATCGCCATCCTCGGCGTTGGATTGGCCCTGTGGATGTGGCCGGCCTCCGACGAGGCGGTGGTACCCAACTGAGCGCTCAGCGGTGCGCCCCTGCCGGCAATGCTTTTTGCGATCCGATGTCTGTTCGGGTCTGGGGCGCTATTCCACAAGAACCCGATGTCGTGGGCGCTCTCACCCCGTTTTTCGCTCGTCATCCCGGGGGCGCTGACCCCCAAGGCAAGCGACGGAGACGCCGGGCATCACGGGAGGAGGTCGGGCGGATAGTCGGTGCGGCCTCGTGTCATCTGAGGCTCAACTTCGCACGTTATCTATTGTTGCGAGGGCAGCAAGCGCAGTGGACCGAATTTTGACGATTTGGGGTGATTCTGGATCTTGGATGCGTAATCTATCTAGGTCATTCAATGTACTCAGTAATGTGATGGCTGTCGTAATCTTTGATAAGTCTTCAGTGAAACGAAACAAAGCCGCCCGGACCGCGACTCCCTCTTCCGCACTCGCGACACGGTCACGTTCTATGTATTTACGGATGGACAGATGTTCGGTTCTCACCTGCATGTGTCACCTGCGCGCGTCAAATGAGACGGGGTATCATTGCGCGCGCTTTTGAGTCCGAAATGCCCCCAAAGGGGGGATTGGACAGTCTAAATAATGTTCATTCGCACGGCCTTCGCCACGGCGTGAATCTTGTTGACGCTATCGAGTTTGGAAATGGCGCTGGCGAGGTATTGCTTCACGGTGAGCGGGCTGATGCCGAGAATAATCGCGGTCTCCCAGGCGGTTTTTCCTTCGCTGGCCCAACGCAGTGTTTCAGTTTCGCGCCGCGACAACCGCGCGCGGACTTCGTCTGGAGCAGGAGGGGCGGATTCAAGCAACGTCTTTTGAAATTCGTATCCAAAAACCTGGACGACCGACACGAGGTTCCGCCGAATTGCTTTCCAGTCCGCGCCCGTCAGGTCGACGGTCGCCGAGAAAACGGACGCTTCCCGGTTCGGCCCGCGGATCGGCACAGATACGCCATTTCGGCCGACACCATATTCGACGGCCTCGTCAAAGAACCTTTGCTCAGACGGATGAGCGATCTCGATCGATGACCAATCGAGCGGTAGTAATCGATTGCGCGTGAGGCGCACTACAGGATCAATATCTTGGTATCGCCGCTCGGTATATCTCGTAATCCAGTCTGGCGCATACGTTGTTGCAAACTCGATATCGGTTCGGCCAGCATCGACGTGCTCGACCGACAAGAAGGTTGCATTGGCAAGACCGAAACTGTCCACAAATCGCCGCAGTGACATCACGGCGTCCGCGCGCGTCGTGATCGTGCCAATTTCCGGTATTTGGGTTTCGAGGATATCGAAGTGCGTCAGATCGTACATCTTTTGCAGGTCCAGGGGCTTAGCTTCACCGGAGAATGCATTTTTTGACTTCAAAACGGAAGTCTGTCGGCAGCGTCAAAGCGAACTGCTGATCGGCGAAACCTATCCATCGCTATGAGATGGTCCGGTCAAAAGTGAACATAAAGGGAAGATATACATACCTAAAGTAGTAGTTTGAGCCCTCCACATATTCCATTCGGATGAGTGGGTAGCTGGAGATTATTCCCAAAAAGTGGGAACCGGCTCGTGGACAAGAGGATGGGGAATCACAAAGGAAAAGCGCCGTGCTGATGCAATTAGAACTGCGTGCTGACGGGCGGCTTTGCGCCCGCCAGAATGGTGACGTTCAGCGCGTCAGCGGCTTGTACTTGATACGGCGCGGTTCGACGGCATCGGGACCCAATCGCCGCTTCTTGTCTTCCTCATAATCTTGGAAGTTGCCTTCGAACCACTCCACATGGCTGTCGCCCTCGAAGGCAAGGATGTGGGTGGCGATGCGGTCGAGGAACCAGCGATCGTGGCTGATGATGACCGCGCAACCGGCGTACTCCTCGAGCGCTTCTTCAAGCGCACGCAGCGTGTCGACGTCGAGGTCGTTGGTCGGTTCGTCGAGGAGGAGCACATTGGCGCCGGACTTGAGCATTTTCGCTAGGTGAACGCGGTTGCGCTCACCGCCTGAGAGGTTGCCGACCTTCTTTTGCTGATCGCCGCCCTTGAAGTTGAAGGCGCCGCAATAGGCACGGCTGTTGATCTCGCGTTTGCCCAGATAAATCAAGTCGTTACCGCCGGAAATCTCCTCCCAGACGTTCTTGTCCGGGTTGAGGCTGTCGCGGCTCTGGTCGACATAGCCAAGCTTCACCGTCTCACCCACCGTGATGGTGCCGGCGTCGGGCTTGTCTTGACCGGTGATCATGCGGAACAGTGTGGTCTTGCCGGCGCCGTTGGGACCGATCACGCCGACGATGCCGCCGGGCGGCAGCTTGAAGGACAGATTGTCGATCAACAGCTTGTCCCCGAACCCCTTGGACAGGCCATCGAACTCAATGACGTTCTGGCCAAGCCGCTCGGAAATCGGAATGACGATCTGGGCCGTGGTCGGACCCTTCTCCTGGCTCTTCTGCACGAGCTCTTCATAGCGCTGGATGCGCGCCTTCGATTTCGACTGGCGGGCCTTGGGGCTGGCGTCGACCCATTCCTTTTCGCGCGCCATGGTGCGCAGCCGCGAGGCCTCTTCGCGGCCCTCTTGCTCCATGCGCTTCTGCTTTTGCACCAGCCAGCTTGAATAGTTGCCCTGGTAGGGGATGCCGCGACCGCGATCGAGCTCAAGGATCCAGCCCGTCACATTGTCAAGGAAGTAGCGGTCGTGGGTGACGATCAGCACGGCGCCCTTGTATTCACGCAGGTGCTTTTCGAGCCAAGCGACCGTCTCGGCGTCCAAGTGGTTGGTCGGTTCGTCGAGGAGCAACAGCTCGGGTTCGGAGAGAAGCAGGCGGGCGAGCGCCACGCGACGCTTTTCACCGCCCGACAAGCGATCAACCGACCAATCGGAGGGCGGGCAGCGCAAGGCCTCCATGGCGAGCTCAACCTTGGAATCAAGATCCCACAGGTTCTCTGCGTCGATCTTGTCCTGGAGCTTGGTCATCTCCTCCATCAGCTCGTCGGTATACTCCTCGGCCATTTTCATGGCGAGTTCGTTGTACTTGTCGACGATCGCCTTCTTGTGCGCGACGCCGTCCATGACGTTGTCGAACACGTTCTTGGAGGTATCCAGGTGCGGCTCTTGCTCGAGATAGCCCACGCGGGCGCCCTCGGCGGCCCAGGCCTCGCCGGTGAATTCCTTGTCGCGGCCGGCCATGATCTTCAACAGCGTCGACTTGCCGGCGCCGTTGACACCCAAGATACCGATCTTGGCATCGGGGAAGAACTGCAGGTGGATGTTGTCGAGCACCTTCTTGCCGCCGGCATAGGATTTCGACAGACCGTTCATGTAGTAGATGTATTGATAGGAGGCCATGGCGGCGCCGCTCCGGGGACGGGGGATAACAGGTTGGCGTTGATGTAGCGGTCGGCGGCACGGGCGGCAAGCGCCAAGCCGACGCAATCGGCGCGATGACCAGGGCGGGGAAAAACCGGCCAGGGGGTCAATCATCCAAGATGAGGCGTCGCCGCGACGATCTTTTCTTTGCCGTGATGATCTGCCAAAACCACATGCCGATCCCGGCGCGCCGCCTTGTGACGGACCCATTCATGACCGCCCCCGCTGAAGCCGAAAAGCCGCTCACCCCGAAGCAAAGGTCCGAAGTTCTCAAAACCTTTTTGGGCGTTGCCCCCCAACTGATCGCTTCGATCGTCATCCCGCTGACCATCGCCGGCATGGGGTGGTATTATACGCGCTGGCAGCAAAACGTCGCCGATCTGAAGACGATGATCGATCTTGTCACCGAAAGTGACAAGGACAAGCGCAAGTATGGCATTGCCATGTTCGAGTACTTGCTAAAGAATGGCAAGGTGCCCGTCGAGTTCGTCTATGCGCAGCTGACCTATGCGAATTCCGCGACCGACAAGGATCTGCTCACGCTGTTCGAGCTTGCGATCCAAAACGCGGGCCAGCAAAATCCTGAGGTTCTTGATACCTACAAGGAAGCCCTTGCCCGGCTACCGAGCCGGATCTTCTTTCACGTGCGCGACGAGAAAGAACGCCAATGCCTCAACAACGCGCTCAACGGCATGAAGGATGTCGACCGTGCGCGGTTAACGATCGCGGGCACTTTCATGGTCGGCGGCTATGAGAACAAGGCGAACGAGCTGCGTTATCTCATGGAATCGGACGCGGAGAAAGCGGCGAGCGTGGCGCAAATGCTCATCGCGCTGGGTGTGCCGGCAACCGTCAAGGACTTGTCCGACTGGGGCAAGACCGCCCGCTTCGTGCGGCCCAACACCTTCGAGCTTTGGATCGGCGACCCGGGCATTCCCGGCTGCACGACGCCGAAGGACGGCTAACCCGTCAGGCTGAGCGCCGGCGCGATAACGCGAAGGCGCCGAAGAGGACGATGCCGGCGAAGGCGAGGGGGGCCAGGGCGAGGAGGCTGCCCGCGGCGAAAAGGCCCGCGGCGCCCGCGATCGAAAGGGACGCGAATGCTTCGGCGAAGGTGGCCACGCGCGATGAGGTTTGGCGGCGGCGGAAGTGCGCGCGTTTGGCCTGCGCGCGGAACATCAATTGGATCGCGGTGGCCGCGGCAGCGGCAGCCATGACGCCGAGCGCGGTGATGGCCGCCACCCACGGCGCCGCGAAGGCAAGCCCAGCCAGGATCGGCAGGATCGGCACGGCGACGGCCCCGAGCACCGCCTCGATCTTGGCGTGATCGGCGACCTTGGGCGCGAGGGGCGCGGTGGCGATGAGATCAGGTGCGTCTTCGCCGGAGACCGCAAGCCACGCAAGACCACCGGCGAGCTGCCCCGCGGCCATCACGATGACCGGTGAGATGACCACGAGCGTGGTGGCGTCGGCGCCGAAGTTGATCCACAGCAAAAGCGCGGGCGGCACCAAATAAAACACCTGCATCAAGCTTTGGGAAATGAGCCACGGATCGCGGCGCAGCAATTGCCATTCCTTGCGGCGCAAGGCGCCCGACTGTGACAGCGGGCGGAACGGATCGCGGCTCGGCCGGGTGCGGCGGGTGGGCGCACCAACACCGGCGGCGGCCAACGCATTGCGCTCGAAAGCGCCCGCGGTGCCCACAATCACAAGGCCAAGTGCTCCTAGCGAAGCCGACAGGCATGCAATCAACGCCGCGCCATCACCCACGGATGCCCAGGCAGGCAACCAAATCCAGGAGGTCAAGTCAGGTGCGGCAGCGATCACGTCCGGTGAGACGAACACGGCGGTGCGCGACAGCGAGCCGAATGAGAGGATCGCAACGGCCTGCACGCCAATCACAAAGCCCGCGCCAACCATGGCGGCCACGACCTGCGCGGCGAGCCGCGTGCGCTTGGCGCCGAGCCAACGGAACATCAAGAAGGTGAGCGCGACAGCGAGCGCGGTGGCGAGCGCCCCCATGGCCGCAATGACCGGATAGCCAAACAGAAACGCTGGATGGACGAGCCACGCCAACACGTTAAGGAACGGGCCAAATAGCAAAACCGCCATCAACGTGACCGCGCCCATGATCGCCATGACGCGCAAGGTGAAGACGAGCTTCGACGAAGTGGGCGAGGATAAAATGAGGTCGAGATCGGCGCGGGCATAAAACGCGCGCGTCACGCTCTCCATCGCCTGGCTCAGCATTAGCGTCCAGGCGAGGAACGCGGTGCCGGTGAGCAACACGAACGTCGCCTTGTCCGCGCCGATCGTGGCGCGATGGGGTCCGATGATGCCGGCGGCCAGCATATGAAGGAACGCGGCGACGGCGAGCGCCACCACAGCCGCAATCACCGCGCGGCTGCGCCGTCCGCCGGTAACAAGGGCTACCGCGTCGCGCCAGGCAAGCCGCGCCTCGTGGCGTGCGAGCAGGCCGAAAGCGGCGATGTCACCCGAGGCCGGCTCGGCGCGTTCAAGGAGAGGTTCGGCGATCAGCGTCACGCGGCCACCGCCTCGGTTTCGGCCTCGGTGCGCACCAGCTCCAGGAAGATGTCCTCCAAATGGCGCTCACTGCCCCCCGTTTGGGCGCGCAGTTCGGCGAGCGTGCCGCGCGCGATCAGCCGGCCGCGGGCAATGACGGCAATGGTTTCGGCCATGCGCTCGGCGACCTCTAGGATGTGGGTGGTCATGACGATGGTGGCCCCTGCGCGGGTGCGCTCCAACAGCACGTCTTTGACGAGGCGACCGGCGGCCGCATCAAGCCCTGTGAGTGGTTCGTCCAGAATGATCAGGCGGGGATCGTGGATGAGCGCACCGGCGAGCGCCACTTTCTGGCGCATGCCCTTGGAGAACCCCTCGCAGCGCTGATGGGCGACATCGGTGAGGCCGAGCAAGGTGATGAGGCCATCGGCGTCGCGTCGGGCGACGGCTTGATCGACCTGCCAGAGACCGGCGACGAACGAGAGGTATTCAAGCGGTGTGAGCTTGTCATAGATCATCGGCTCGTCGGGCACCCAAGCCATCACTCGCTTGGCGCCCACCGGATCGCGCATGATGTCGTAGCCGCACACGGAAATCTGGCCGGCGTCCGGCTTCAACAGGCCCGCCACCATGCGCAAGGTGGTGGTTTTGCCGGCGCCATTGGGGCCCAGCAGCGCATAGAAATGCCCGGTCGGCACCTCCAGATCGAGGTTGTCGACGGCCACGCGGTCGAACCGCTTCACAAGGCCGCGAATCTCAAGCGCCGTCATGCTGACTGTCCCCATCCTGGCATCACCTTCGACCCTGCGCGGGCGATCCTTGCGGGGGAATGAATAAAGCGGTGTTTTCCCCGGCGAGGTGTCGACACGGTTGACGAGGTCTAAAGGCAATCGAACAGCCCTGGCTGGCCAAGCGAGCTTCTCCTTTTGATCACAGGTGCTGTGTCGAAAGCCGGGGGGCGGCGGGGCGGTGGAGCCGGATTGGCGATCTTGCGCGGGCCGGCGCGGCGGGTTAAATGTGAGACGTCTCACGGGGTGCCCTAGTTTGGGCTGAGAGGCGGGCTGAAGGCCGCCAACCCGATGAACCTGATCCGGGTCATGCCGGCGGAGGGATTGAGCGTGCCTATTCGGGCTCAGCTATTGACGTCACCCCATCATCGATCACGCCCGGGCGAAGGCCCTCGCGCGACCGGCACCGCCGTGTTTGGCGTGCGGTCGGCCGCGCAATACCGGATCGTTGGCAGGATTGACGGGCTCAGCGCCCAGGGGCGGGTGATCCCTCACAGGCCGCATGGCAGGGTTGGCCCGTTGTTGATCGTCACAAGAGGATACCTCCCATGATGTTGCGCACCCTG